>NZ_JADNEM010000017.1:0-97043 GCF_015552275.1 Holdemania sp. 1001302B_160321_E10
ATCCGGCAATGCGGGATGCGGCGTTTGAGCATAACCGGCGGATGATGGACATGGCGCAGCTGCGCTATGAAGGCAAATGGGAAGGCTTGGCAGAAGGCATTGAGAAAGGCATCAAACAAGGCATTGAACAAGGTGTCGAAAAGCAACGATTAGAAACCGCAAAGGAAATGCTAAGAAATCATTGTAATGATCAGCTCATCCAGCTCTGCACCAAGATCAGCCTTCGACAACTGGAACAGTTAAAGAAAGAAATCGTTTCAGGTTTTAGTCAAACCGAGGACGATTCGGAGAAATCCCATCGGGCAAGCGACTAAAAAGAGGAAACTGATTCAAATGAAGTTTAATGAGTAGTATGATCTAAATCCTTGATCGGGCAGGAAATCTTTAAGGAGGCGGACAGCGTAATGAAGCGAATGAGCAATGATCCGGCAATGCGGGATGCGGCGTTTGAGCATAACCGGCGGATGATGGACATGGCGCAGCTGCGCTATGAGGGCAAACAGGAAGGCTTGGCAGAAGGCATCGAAAAGCAACGATTAGAAACCGCAAAGGAAATGCTGAGAAATCATTGTGATGATCAGCTCATCCAGCTCTGCACCAAGATCAGTGTTCAACAATTGGAACAGTTAAAAAAGGAAATCGTTTCCGGTTTCAGCCAGACTGAGGACTACTCAGAGCAATCGCACCTTGCAAGCGACTGATATCATCGGAAAGAAAATATGGCGGCGTTTGCCGCCTTTTCTATCTTTTCCTCATTTTTAGCTGAATAAAGAAGTCTGTCGGGTTTTTGCGGTCTTGATGTTTGTTCGGGAAAATCCTGTCCATACTAGCGGATAGACAGGAGGAATCGTGATGAGTACACAAGGCTATAAAGAAGCGTCCAAGCGGACCGCGCCCAAAAAGGGAACGTTAGGCAAGGCGTTGTGGGCGTTTGTCAGCGGCGGGGTGATGGGAATCATCGGTCAGGGTCTTTTGACGATGTATCAACAGCTGCTGGGCTTAGACGCTAAGGCCGCAGCGGGTCCGATGGTCATCACCGTCGTGTTTGTCACGGCGCTGCTGACAGGACTGGGCATTTATGATAAGCTTGCGCAGAAATGCGGAGCCGGGCTGTTCATTCCAATTTCCGGCTTCGCCAACTCGCTGACAGCCTGCGCAATGGAAGGCCGCAGCGAAGGACCAATTTACGGCATTGGCAGCACAATGTTCAAGCTGGCGGGATCTGTTTTAACCTATGGCATCGCCGCGGCGTATACGCTGGGCCTGCTGCGATGGGTGGTGTCGCTGCTATGAAGACGCTGCATTTTCAATCCGTCTTTGTCGGCGGCTGCGGGACGGCGGCGGGTCCGATGGAAGCTCAGGGTCCGTTAAAGGATAAAATTGACAAGCTGTTCGACGACATTTATTGCGAAGAGAAAACCTATGAACAGGCAGAGCGGCGGCTGATGTCCGAAGCCTGCGATCATGCGCTGCGCGCGCAGGGATGCAAAACCAGCGATCTCGATCTGATCCTGGGCGGCGATCTGCTCAATCAGCTGGGGACCAGTCACTATTTTGCCCGCGATCTTGATATTCCGTTTATCGGTTTGTATGGCGCCTGTTCCAATTCAACACTGATCGCCGCCAACGCCGCGATGTGGATCGACAGCGGTCACGCTGAACGGGTGCTGGGCTTAACCAGTTCGCACAACGCGACGGCGGAACGGCAGTTCCGCTACCCGAATGAATACGGCGTACAGAAACCGGAAACAACGACCTATACGGTCACCGGGGCGGGCGCGATGATCTTCCAGAACGAAAAAACGCCTGTCCGTTTGACGCAGGCCACGCTGGGACGGATTCTCGACTGGCAGTTCACCAATCCCAACGACATGGGCAGCGCGATGGCTCCGGCGGCCTTCGATACGATCTGTCGGCATTTTGAGAACACCGGGACGAGTTTTGACGACTACGATCTGATCGTCACCGGTGATTTGTCCAAAATCGGCCGAAGCATGCTGATCGATCTGTTCAAGCAAAAGGGCATGGATCCGCACGACAAGCTGATCGACTGCGGACTTCTGATCTATGACCGCGAACATCAGGAAGTGTTCGCCGGCGGCAGCGGCTGCGCCTGCAGCGCGGTGGTGACGATCGCGTATTTGTTCGATCTGTTAAGAACCAAAGCGCTGCATAAGATCATGGTCGTCGCGACCGGCGCGCTGCTTTCGACGGTGATCGTGCAGCAGAAGGAATCGATCCCGTGCATTGCGCATGCGGTTGTATATGAAGGGACGGTCGGTGAATGATGGAATATTTTGGCGCGTTTGTTGTGTGCGGCTTAATTTGTCTGGCCGGACAGCTGATTTATGATAATACCAATCTGACGCCCGGGCACATTACAAGCTTGTTCGTTGTGCTCGGTGCGTTCCTTGACTTTTTCAATCTCTATGACAAGCTGGTCGAATTCGGCCATGCCGGCGCGCTGCTGCCGATCACCAGCTTTGGCCATTCGCTGATGCATTCCGTTATGGACGGAGTGGCGCAGCAAGGCTTATTAGGGATTCCGCTGGGGATGCTGGATCTGACGGCAGCCGGGATTACCAGCGCGATCTACTTTGCGTTTTTAGCGGCGCTGATCTTTAAGCCGAAGCTATGACCGAGAAGACCCCGTTTTCAGCGGAAGCCTGGAAGAACGTTGACTGGCTGCGGCAGGCGACCGACTGCTTCGACCTGACGATCCGTTCAGTCAACGTCAACGACCGGCAATGCCTGCTGGTGTTTGTCGGCGGGGTTACCGGTACGACTTCAATCGAACCGATCGTTGAAAGTCTGGTCTTCGACAAAGGCAATCTGGCATTCTTTCCAGCCACGGTGACGCAGGCGGGCAGTCTGGAGGATGCGCTCGACAAGATCCTGCAAGGCCAGACTTTGGTCATTCTGGAAGGCAGTGCCTATGCGTTTATCGTCGATACCCGCTCCTACCCAACCCGCGGGCCGAGCGAGCCGACGGTCGAGAAAAGTATCCGCGGCGCGCGCGATGGCTTCATTGAACATATCATGCTGGATTTGGGCATGGTGCGCCGGCGGATCCGCGATCCCAAGCTGGTGACAAAGGCTTATCAGAAGGGCAGCCGGACGAAGACCGATATCTTTGTCTTATACATCAGCGATCTGATTCATCCCTCGATCCTGCACGATTTCCAGAATCGGATCGACCATCTGCCGACCAACGCGGAGGTGACCAGCGAACGCCAGCTGTGCGAGCTGATGTATGGCCAGACGTGGAATCCTTATCCGCACGTGCGCTATACCGAGCGTCCGGATATCGCGGCGATCCATCTGCTTCAGGGTTCGCTGATCGTGCTGGTCGATAACTGTCCTTCGGCGGTTATCCTGCCGACGACCTTTTTTGAACAGACCAAGCAGATCGAGGAATACACCCAGACACCTGTGATCTCGCTGGTCATGCGGGCGATCCGGCTGGCCGGGGTGTTCTGTTCGATCTATCTGCTGCCGTTGTGGATGGTGCTGGTCATGCAGCACAATCCGACGCGCCTGAACCTGCCGCTGCCGGAAATCCCCGGACCGATTACGTTTGGCGTGCAGGTCTTGATCGCGGATCTTTTGATCGAGTGGATCCGGCTCTCCCTGATTCATTCGCCGTTGATGCTTTCCAGTCTTCTGGGCATCGTCGCGGTGTTTGTGCTGGGCGACGCGCCGATTGCGTATGGCGCCTATACGCAGGAGATCCTGATTATGACGGCAATCGTCAACATCGGTAATTTTGTGACCGCCGGCTATGAGCTGTCGATGGCGAATAAGATCGTGCGCCTGGCGCTGATCGTGCTGGTTGTGATCGGCGGTTATCCGGGTTTTCTAATCGGGATCCTGATTCATCTGATTCTGCTTTTACAAACCCAGGTCGGCCCGTTTCCTTATCTCTATCCGCTCATTCCGTTTAACGCCAGGGAATTCAAACGGCTGTTCTTCGGCAACTTCACGATGGATAAGAAATAAAATCTAGTGCTGAAAGCCACTTTTTGTTATAATGAGAAACAAGAGGTGGTTTTTTGTGTCGTTTACAGTCGCTGTGAATCAGTTTGAGGGACCGCTCGATCTGATGCTGCATCTGATCAAGGAGAAGGAGCTGGATCTGTTTGATCTGGATATCCATGTCCTGACGGAACAGTATCTTTTGTATCTGAATAAGATGGAAGAAATGCATTTGGAAGTGTGCAGCGAATATCTTGTCGAACTGGCGACGCTGATCGAATACAAAAGCAAGAAGCTTTTGCCGAAGCAGGAAGCGGAACTTAACGACGCCTATGAGGAAGATCCGAAGGACCGTCTGGTCCGCCGGTTATTGGAATATCAACAGTTTAAGGAAATCAGCGAGCAGCTGAAGCAGCTGTATCTGGACCGTCAGTGTCAGCTAAGCAAGCCGGTCTCGATCGAATCGGAGGAATGGATCAAAGCCAACGACAATCAACCGGTTCAAGGCAGTCCGTATGAGCTGGCAAAAGCGATGACGCGATGTCTACGGCGGATGCAGCTGTTAAGGCCGATTGAAACGAAATATACGGCGAAGGAAATTTCCGTTGAGGACCGGATCCTGCAGATCACGGCGCGGCTGGCGGATTTGCCGGAAACGTTCAGCTTTGAACGCTTGCTGGAAGACTGTCATGAAATTCATGAAACGATCGTCACATTTCTGGCGATTCTGGATATGGCGCATTCGCATCAGTTGTATTTTACAGTGGATGATGCGGATACGATCTGGTTTAGGAGGGGGGCTTAATCATGGAAAATCAGGCGATGACAATCGTCGAGGGCTTGTTGTTTATCGTTGGCGACGAAGGGCTGACGCTGCCGCAGTGCGCGGCGGTGCTGGATGTCAGCGAAAGCGAGGCGCGGCTGGTGCTGGAGGATTTGCAGCGGATGTATGCGGATGATCAGCGGGGGATTGAGGTTGTCGATTATGGCGGAGTGTTCAAATTTGTCTCCAAAGCTTCGATTCATCCCTATGCGCAGAAGCTGTTTGCGAATGCCAAGAGTACGGCCCTTTCTCAATCAGCGCTGGAAACCCTGGCAATCGTTGCCTACAAGCAGCCGATCACCCGCGTGGAAATTGAAGAAATCCGCGGCGTGGGCTGCGATATGATGCTGCGCAAGCTGCAGGCGCGGGGGCTGATTCGGGAAGCGGGACGTTCGGAAGCTCCGGGACGGCCGATTTTGTTTGAGGTAACGGAGGAATTTATGGACAGCTTCAAGCTGGTCAGTCTGAACGAGCTGCCGGAACTGCCGGATTATACGGAAAGCGAAAGCGAGGATCTGTTTGAATAGATCCTTTTTTCATCTTTAAACCTTTTTAGTTTAAACCGTGCCGTTTTCGCAGCTTGAAATTAAACTGCCGGAAAATCACCTCGGAAAATCTTTCCTTTTGGGAAAATCAGGCGAATTCAACATTCTTTCATGAAAGAGGAATTGCACTTCGGTCAAAAGGTTGTAAAATAAAGAAGGCAGGTGAATGCGATGAAAAAAAGCTTAGGTTTGCTCCTGTCGTTGTGTTTGGCCGGCTGCGCTGGGCAGCCGGTGGATTCTTCCGCCCTTATGAAGGAAAACACGACGCCGAAAGGGTGTCTTTGTTATAGAACCATCACGGATTTTGATTACAGCCAGCCACTGGCTGAAACCGCGCCGGTCTCGGACGACTTCTTTTCCGACACTGCGTTTTTAGGCGATTCGCGGGCTGTCGGCGTTTTTGACTACGAGGTTTTTCCGCAGTCGGACGTGCTGGCGTCGATCGGCTTGTCGATCAATCAGTGGCAGATCAAAAAGGTGATCGGGGAAGGAAAAGAGAAACAGACCGTATGGGAGCTCTGGAGAATAAAACTTACCGGCGGTTGGTTCTGATCGTCGGCTACAATGAACTGGGGTGGGAATACAGCTCGGTTTTTAAACAGAAACTGGGCAGTTTGATCGACGGATTGCGCGAAGTCCAGCCGGACGCTACGCTGCTGCTTCAGAAAATTTATCCCTGCAGCGCCAAGGGCTATGCCCGGGAAAAAGACGTCGCGCCCGAAAGAATCGCCGAATATAACGCGATCTTCACTGAGCTGGCACAGGAAAAGCAGATCTATCTGCTTGATCCGGCCCCGCTGCTGATGGATGAAAACGGCGAGCTGCGGGAAGAACTGACGGCCGACGGCGTGCATTTGAACACCGAAGGGTTCGCCATCTATAAGGACTATATGAAAACGCATGTGGAGGAAGGAAAGAACAATGAAAAAATGGAGTGTATTGATCTTGACGGCGCTGATGATCACAGGCTGTCAAAGCCCGGCCAAGCCGAACGCGAAGAGCGTGGCGGAAGTGATGGAACAGCTGAGCCGGAAAGCGGATCCTGAACAAACGCTGGTCGACGTCGACGCCGATCAGATCGACGCGTTTTATTTCTTCGCTCCGGACGAAGTGCTCGATCAAAAGATGAAAATGGCGGCGGATACCCGCGCTGATCAGATCGCGGTGTTCGAGGTCAGCCATCCCGACGAAGCGCGGAAAGTGATCGAATCCAGTTTAGCGGCAATGCAGCAGCAGAATGCCAACTACTTCCCGGAAGAAGCGGCGAAGTTGGAAAAGGCTTGTATTTTAAACGAGGGCGCGGTGTTTGCGGTCGTCGTCGGCGAACAGGCTGATGCGGTGTGCAGCGCAGGTCTGGAATAAAGAAGGGAGGCGGAGCGATTGATTTGTTCGGCAGACAATCTGGTTAAAAATTACGGCGCGGATCCGGTTCTGGATCATGTCAGCCTGGTTATCAATGAAAAAGAAAAATGGGGCATCGTTGGTGTTAACGGGGCTGGGAAATCAACGCTGCTGCGTTTGATCGCCGGGCTGGAAGCGCCGGATGACGGAACGGTCACGCTGGTGCCGGGCAAAAGGATTTCCTGTCTGGTACAGCAGCCGCAGCTGGATCCGGAGAAAACCGTCTTGGAAACCGTGCTGGAGAGCGCGGAGAAAAAAGATGAGGTTCAGGAATATGAAGCCAAGTCGATCCTGACCCAGTTAAAAATGAACGACATGAGTCAGAAGGTGGGCACGTGTTCCGGCGGTCAGCGCCGCCGTGTGGCGCTGGCCTGCGCCTTGATCCGGCCGTGCGACCTGTTGATCCTGGACGAGCCGACCAACCATCTTGATCAACAGATGATTCTGTGGCTGGAAAAGCGGCTGATCAAGTCGAATAAAGCGATGCTGATGGTCACGCATGACCGTTATTTCCTCGACCGTGTCACCAATGCGATCTTGGAGGTGGAGGCTGGACATGTTTATGCCTATCAGACAAATTATTCCGGCTTTCTGCAGCTGAAAGCGCAGCGTGAGGAAATGGCCCGGGCCAGCGAGCGCAAGCGGCTGGCGTATCTGCGCAAAGAAGCCCAGTGGATTCAGCGCGGGGCGATGGCCCGTTCAACCAAAAGCCGGGAGCGTATCGAACGTTTTGAAAAGCTTAGCGCGATTGAACGGATTCAGGATCCTGATCAGCTCAAGCTCGGCTCGCTGAGTTCCCGATTGGGCAATACGACGATCGAGATCTGCAATCTGTCCAAGGCGATCAATGGTCAGCCGCTGATCACGGATTTCAGCTACATTGTCCGCCGGCATGAGCGCTTAGGCATTATCGGCCCTAACGGCTGCGGAAAAAGCACGCTGATGAAGCTGCTTGCAGGTCAGCTGCAGCCCGACGCCGGGAAAATCATCGTCGGCGAAACAGTGCGGATCGGCTATTTTTCCCAGGAGCTGGAGGAAATGGATCCCGATCAGCGGATCATTGATTATGTCCGTTCGATCGGCGAGGTGATCGACACGCCGGACGGGCAGGTGAGCGCTTCGCAGATGCTGCAGCGATTCTTATTTGATCCGAAGCAGCAATGGCAGCCGATCGGCAAATGCTCCGGCGGTCAGAAACGCCGGCTGGGCTTATTGGGGATTCTGATGAAAGCGCCGAACGTTCTGCTTTTGGACGAACCGACTAACGATCTGGATATTCCGACACTGATGCTTCTGGAAGAATATCTCGACGATTTCGGCGGGGCGGTGCTTTCCGTCAGTCATGATCGCTATTTCCTCGACCGCACCTGCGACCGGTTGTTGATCTACGAAGGCCAGGGACGGCTGAGCTTCAGCAACCTGAGCTATACCGATTATCTGGAGCAGCAGACGGAAGCGGAACAGGCTAAGCCGCGGGAAACGACGGTCCGCGTCAAGCCGAAAGTCAACCGGCTGACCTATATGGAAAAGAAAGAGCTGGAGGAAATTGAAGCCCGGCTGCCGGTGCTGGAACAGGAAATTCAGGCGCTGGACGTCAAGCTGGGGCAGACGGCAGACTATGCTCAGCTCAAGACGTTGGGCGAGCAGCGGGAGGCGGCGGAAAGCGAGCTGGAAAGCAAAACTGAGCGGTGGATGGAGCTGAGTGAAAAACTATCCTGAAATCCTTAAAAAAAAGCTTAAAAAATCATTGTCAAGCAAGGGGAAGAAGTGTATTATATACCTGTAAATCTGATAGCAGTCAGGTTTGCATTACTTGTATAGGTGTCAAATTTCGGCTGACACGTATCTACCCACTGGCCTATGTGTGGACTACAAGTAACCTTTTCCCCCATTTTTATAAATGAGCAGTCAAGGTGAATGCCGAGGTTGACCCTAAAGGAGGAACTCTTTATGAAGAAAGGACCGAATCAGGCGCAGACTTCATTTTAGGAGTTTTTCAGTGCATATTGTGGATACAATATGTTTTTTATTTTGGCGAGGGTAATTGAGAGAAAAGGAAGGATATTGCATGGAAAAGCAGGAAATGATGTACGAAGGCAAGGCCAAGCAGGTCTATGCTACCGATGATCCAGAGCGGGTGATCATCCATTACAAGGATGACGCGACAGCGTTTAACGGATTGAAGAAGGACAGCATCAGCAACAAAGGCGTGCTCAACAACAAAATCACGACGATCTTGTTTCGCGAACTGAATCACCGTGGAATTGCGACGCATTGGGTAGAAACGCTGAACGATCGGGATCAGCTGTGTAAGAAAGTCAGTATCGTTCCGCTGGAAGTCATCGTCCGCAACGTCGTTGCCGGAAGTATGGCAAAGAAATTTGGAATTGAAGAGGGGACTGTGCTGAAAACGCCGGTCTATGAAATCTGTTATAAAAACGACGAGCTGGGCGATCCGATGATCAACGATACCCATGCCGTCGGTCTGGGTTTTGCGACGCGCGGGGAGCTGGACCAGATCTATGCGATCACCGCGCAGGTCAACGAAGTTCTGAAAGAAATTTTCGATCAGATCAACGTCCGCCTGATCGACTTCAAACTGGAATTCGGCAAGGACAGCGAAGGACGGATATTGCTGGCGGATGAAATTTCGCCGGATACCTGCCGGTTCTGGGAAAAAGGCACGGACAGAAAACTGGATAAGGATCGTTTCAGAAGAGATATGGGCGACGTCATCGGCGCTTATGAGGAGATATACGGCCGTTTGAGCCAGTGGGTGAAGACAAAATGAAAATGGAAAACGAATATTTTTTAAACGGTAAGATTCATGAGGAATGCGGTGTGTTCGGCGTATATCATGTCAGCTCGGCCGCCTCGCTGTCCTACTTTGGCCTGCACGCGCTGCAGCATCGCGGTCAGGAAGCGGCCGGGATTGCGACCAGCGACGGACAGAACATCAAGTGCATCAAGGGCAAGGGCCTGATCACGGAAGTGTTCAACACTGAAACGATCAACAAGATGGACGGCATCCATGCGATCGGCCATGTCCGGTATTCGACCGACGGCGGCAATGAGATCGAAAACGTGCAGCCGATCATGGTCCGCGCACATACCGGGCATTTCGGGGCCGTGCATAACGGGCAGATTGTCAACGCCAGCGAATTGAAAGAAGAACTGGAAAATCTGGGCAGCATCTTCCAGGGCAGCAGCGACAGCGAGATCATGCTGCATCTGATCCAGCGGGAAGCGGGAACGTTCGTTGAGAAAATCATGGGCGCCTGCCGCAAGATGGAAGGGGCGTTCGCGTTCATCATCATGACCAAGGACTGCATGTATGCGGTCCGCGACAAGAACGGTCTGCGGCCGCTGTCGCTGGCATTCCTTGAGGATGGCTACTGCATCAGCTCGGAAACCTGCGCGTTTGATATCGTCGGCGCGAAATTCATCCGCGATATCGAACCGGGCGAAGTCGTAAGAATCGCCAGCGACGGCGTTAAGAGCTTTCATTATACAGATCAAGTTCAGCACAAAATGTGCGCGATGGAATACATTTATTTCGCCCGTCCGGACAGCAGCATCGAGGGCATCAACGTCCATACCAGCCGCCGTCACGCGGGGATGCTTCTGGCCAAGAGCGATGACGTCGAAGCGGATATCGTCATCGGTGTGCCGGATTCCAGCCTCTCGGCCGCGATCGGCTACAGCGAAGCCAGCGGTCTTCCGTATGAAATCGGTTTGATCAAAAACCGGTATGTCGGCCGGACCTTCATTCAGCCGACCCAGAAACAACGTGAACGCGGCGTGCGCATGAAGCTGAGTGCGATCAGCAGCATCGTCAGCGGCAAGCGTGTCGTCATGGTCGACGATTCGATCGTGCGCGGTACGACATCCCGCCGAATTGTCCAGCTGTTAAAGGATGCCGGGGCAACGGAAGTGCATGTGCGGATCGCCTCCGCGCCTTTCAGCAGTCCATGCTTCTACGGCGTCGACACTTCGACGTATGAAGAATTGATCAGCGCGCGGATGAATGTGGACGAGCTGTGTACTTACATCAATGCCGATTCGCTGAAATTCATGACGATTGAACAGATGCGTGAGGCCATCCCGACGCGGGATCTGTGCGTCTCATGCTTCAGCGGCCAGTATCCGACCGCGCTGTTCAGTTTCCAAAAAGTGATTAAACAGAAATAAAAGGAGGAGTGTTATGTTAGACCGTTATTCCCGTCCTGAAATGCGGGCGATCTGGAATGAGGAGAGCAAGTTCGGCGCGTGGCTGAAAGTCGAGCTGCTGGCATGCGAGGCCTGGAGTCAGCTGGGTGAAATCCCGGCGGAGGACGTAGCGAAGCTGTGGCAGAACGCCTCGTTTGACATCGACCGGATCTATGAAATTGAAAGTGAAACCAAACATGACGTCGTGGCGTTTACTCGGGCGGTTTCCGAATCGCTGGGTGAGGAACGGAAGTGGGTACATTACGGGCTGACCTCCACCGACGTCGTCGACACCGCTTATGGCTATCTGTATAAACAGGCCAATGAAATTCTGCGGAAAGATCTGCATCGGTTTCAGGATGTTCTGAAGGAAAAAGCGCTGCGATATAAGGATACGATCATGATGGGCCGAACCCATGGCGTCCATGCGGAAATTACGACTTTCGGCTTGAAATTCGCGCTCTGGTTTGAAGAAATGAACCGCAACCTGCAGCGATTTGAGGAAGCGGCGGCAATGGTGGAAACCGGGAAGATTTCCGGCGCCGTCGGTACGTTTGCCAACACCCCGCCGTTCGTTCAGGATTATGTCTGTGAAAAGCTGGGGATTCATTCGGCGAAAATTTCGACACAGGTGCTGCAGCGCGATCGGCATGCGCAGTATTTTGCGACGCTGGCCCTGATCGCAACCTCGATCGAGAAAATGGCGACGGAGATCCGGCATTTGCAGCGCACGGAAGTCCGTGAAGTGGAGGAATACTTCAACAAGGGACAGAAGGGCTCCAGTGCGATGCCGCATAAGCACAATCCGATCGGTTCGGAAAACATGTGCGGCTGTGCCCGGATTTTACGCGGTTACATGATCAGCAGCTACGAGGATGTCGCATTGTGGCATGAGCGGGATATCTCGCATTCCAGCGCCGAGCGGATCATCGCGCCGGATGCAACGGAACTGCTCGACTACATGCTCAACCGGTTTACGCGGATCATTGACACGCTGACGGTGTTTGAAGACAACATGCGCGAGAACATTTATAAGACCTACGGCGTGATCTTCTCACAACGGTTTATGCTGACGTTGATTGAAAAGGGAATGTCGCGGGAGGAGGCTTATGACCTGGTCCAGCCGAACGCGAATAAATCCTGGAATGAGAAAATTGATTTCCGTTCGTTAATGGAAGCAGAACCGCGGGTAACGGCATTGTTAAGCAAGGCTGAAATTGACGACTGCTTCAATCCGGCCTATCATCTGAAACATGTCGATGATATTTTCAAACGTGTCGGTCTGCTTTAAGCGTGTAGTGAAAATGAATTGAATTTGAAACCTGGATCTTGAAAACAGAGAATCCAGGTTTTTTTATACTCTGTCCCCTGCGCGCAGCTGCAGAGTTTAAAGTGTTGGTAAATCCTTTCCAATATAGAAAGGAGGTCCGGCAGCCAGCGTCAATATAGAGAAAAAATTGTCAGATCAATGACGGAAGCCGTTTATTGTAGACAACACGGAAAAAGTAAATTCCATCCTTATCGTTTTAAAATATCAAGCAGACTTACCCGCAACAAACTGAAGGTGGATGCAGGAAAGCTTATAAGCATGTGGTTATGTCTGCGAAATAAACTGAATATTTTTCATAGGGAATGAACCTGCGTTTTTAGCCTAAATCGGCACACTGTTAGAAAAAAGATATCGAATTTCCAGCTTCGGCTGGGCCGGCGTCAAAGGAACGGGAAAGAATTGCCATAGTATGGGTTGAATGAGAACTCTCATTCTGAAAGCAGGTGAAGATGATGAACGATGATCGAAGACATTATGCCTCAAGCCCAATCGACTGGCAGGAGGAAGAAGATGCTCGTTCCTGCCGTCCGCCGCGTCCGCGTCCGGGGTGCTGCTGCACCGGCCCAACCGGTCCGCAAGGTCCGCGGGGCTGTCCGGGTCCCCAGGGTCCGCAGGGCCCTCGTGGCTGCCGGGGACCAGAAGGTCCGCAAGGTGAACCTGGGCCAATCGGTCCTCAAGGGGTAACCGGAGCCCGAGGTCCGATCGGTCCGCGTGGATATCCGGGTCCTCAGGGTCCGCAGGGAGAGCCGGGACCGATGGGACGCCCTGGCAATACAGGGGCAACCGGTCCGCAGGGGCCGCGGGGATTCCAGGGAATTCCAGGCCCGACAGGATCACGGGGACCGACAGGAGCTCAGGGCCCGATCGGCGCCCAAGGTCCGCAGGGAATTCCTGGGGATACGGGGGCAACTGGCCCCATGGGTCCGCAGGGGCCGCGAGGATTTACCGGGGCAACCGGTCCGACAGGGCCGCAAGGTCCAATGGGAAATCCGGGAATTCAGGGGCCTGTGGGTCCAACCGGTCCAACCGGAGCCGCCGGAGCCACGGGTCCGCAAGGCCCGCAGGGAATTCAAGGCCCGATGGGAAATACCGGAGCTCAAGGCCCGCAAGGACCACAAGGTCCTCAGGGTCTCGCAGGCGTTACCGGTGCGACAGGTCCAACCGGCCCAATCGGCCCGACGGGGGCAACCGGTCCGCAAGGTCCGCAAGGGTTTGCCGGCGTTACCGGTGCCACGGGTCCGCAAGGCGTCGCAGGTCCTGTTGGCGCCACCGGTCCGCAGGGACCACAAGGATTTATTGGCGTCACCGGTCCGATCGGTCCAATCGGCCCAACGGGTCCGACAGGCGTTACGGGAGCTACTGGCGTGACAGGTCCTTCTGGTATTCAAGGTATTACAGGGCCGACGGGACCAACCGGTCCAATCGGCCCAACGGGTCCGACCGGTGCTACGGGAGCCACAGGTGCTACGGGTCCTTCAGGTATTCAAGGCATCACCGGTCCGACGGGCCCAATCGGTCCAACTGGGGCCACTGGCAATATCGGAGCCGGCGGTGCGACAGGCGCTACGGGTCCAATCGGCCCTACAGGTCCAACCGGTGCGACGGGTCCAACGGGTCCGACTGGCGCCACGGGAGCTACAGGCGCAACTGGAGCTACCGGTGCAACTGGCGCTGATGGTGCTCAGGGATTAGCAGGAGAACCTGGTCCAATCGGTCCAACGGGCGCAGATGGGGCGATGGGTCCAACCGGTCCAACTGGGGCCGATGGGGAAATGGGTCCAACCGGTCCAACGGGTGCCACCGGTGCAGGCGGGGGCGGCGGTCTGCTTTATTATGGCGGACGCTATAACAAGACGGAACAGACATTATTCTTAAATCCGAATGTGCCGGAAAGAATTCCGCTCCCTCTGCTGATGCCGATCAATGGTGTGGGAACCGGAATGGCGGATAGCATAACAATCGAACATTCAGGTATTTATGAGATCAACTATATGTTCAATGGCTCTTCTTCTTTAGGTACTGAAGTTTCGCTTGAAGTAAGACGAAATGGAGCTCCGATTGACAGTACGGAGGTAACGCATTTATTGGCCGTTGGGGTAGAATCCATTTATTCTGGCAGCGTCATTGAACAACTGTTTGCCGGGGATGTCCTGGAACTGATCGTTTATGCGCCTTATGCTTTAAATTTGACGCTGGGCGTTGGCGTAGCGGCGACGTTAACCGTAAAGAAACTGGATTTGGACTTTGTAGAAGAAGAATAAATAATAAGTTTTGAGTATCGTTAAGCTTTTGCTTGAAGAATAAAACGGGAAGATAAATTTGATTTCAGGTGCTTTATAAACAACCGGTCTGTCAGCCCTCACTGACAGCCGGCTGTTTTTTTGAAAAAACAGATTTGTGTTAGGCTGACACAAAGCCGGTTCCGCATTAAAAACATAGAATGACGGTGATCGAAAGAAGGTGACGCAAATGAAAAACAGAGATTATGCTTCATCTCTGGATTGGGATAATCAGAATCATTCTTGCGAATGTTCCGGCTGCTGCCCGGGGCCTCGAGGACCTAGGGGGCCGCGGGGATGTCCGGGTCCCGTCGGTCCGCGCGGTGAATGTGGACCGCAGGGATATCCGGGAATGCCGGGACCGGAAGGAGAAAGAGGTCCAGCCGGTCCGCAGGGAGAACAAGGTGTTCCGGGAAGACCGGGACCTGCCGGTCCTCAAGGCCCTCTTGGCCCACAGGGTATTCCCGGCCCGACAGGCCCTCAGGGGATACAAGGGCTTACCGGGGCAACAGGACCGACTGGCAATCCCGGACCGCAGGGAATTCCTGGCCCGACAGGCCCTCAAGGGATACAAGGACTTACCGGGGCAACAGGACCAACAGGGAATCCCGGACTGCAGGGAATTCCTGGCCCAGCCGGTGCAATGGGAAATACAGGCCCGACGGGTCCTCAAGGCAATCCAGGACCTGTCGGTCTACCCGGCCCAACGGGTCCTCAGGGGATACAAGGACTTACCGGGGCAACAGGACCAACAGGGAATCCCGGACCGCAGGGAATTCCTGGCCCAGCCGGTGCAATGGGAAATACAGGCCCGACGGGTCCTCAAGGCAATCCAGGGCCTGTCGGTCTACCCGGCCCAACGGGTCCTGCCGGTCCTCAGGGTATTCAGGGACCGATGGGCAATCCTGGAATAACGGGTCCGCAAGGTCTCTCCGGAGTAACGGGAGCGACGGGGCCGACAGGTCCTCAGGGCATTCCAGGAGCCCCGGGCCCGACGGGTCCCCAGGGAATACCAGGTCCCACAGGACCAACAGGGGCTCCCGGCGAAACTGGCGCAACCGGAAATCCCGGCCCTACCGGTCCGGCAGGGCCTATTCCCGATAATATTTTTGCTTCGTTTGTAAACTTCGGTGCGCAGTTTGCTAACGGTGCGCTGATTCCAATGAGTCAGTCGATCGCGGATCCGACCGGCAACATTACGTTGAGCGAACCGACACGGGTGACGCTGGCCGCCGGTTTTTATAAAATTGATTATCAAGTTTCAGCGTTGACGATGGCGCCGACTTTTATCCAGGTAACTCCGTTTTATAACAATGCGGCACACATTGAATTCGGTATTTATTTTATGACGGCCCTCGAACGATCCAGTGCTTTCGGCGCGGTATCCATGATCATCGACGTCCCGGCCTCAACTTCATTTACGCTGACGTTCAACGCTGCCCAAACCGTCACGGAATGCACGCTGACAATGACCATTGTAAAATTACGCAGAACTCAAAGCTGACGCACAAAGGCCGACACCCCTTGTCCGTTGCGTTCATGTTGAACCATAACGCGCTGCGAATGACATGGGGTAGGAGAGTGAGAATGGAAAAGGAGATCAGGTATGATTACAATCAGTTTGTGTATGATCGTTAAAAATGAAGAAGACGTTTTGGATCGCTGTTTAAGCAGCGTTGCAAGAGCCGTGGATGAAATGATTATTGTGGATACAGGCTCGACCGATCAAACTCGTGCGATTGCCGCTCGTCATCAGGCTGAAATTTATGATTTTCCCTGGATAGATGATTTTGCGGCAGTCCGGAATTATTCCTTTGATCAGGCCAGTCAGGATTTTATTCTCTGGCTGGATGCGGATGACATCGTGCCTGCGGATCAGCTTGAAAAACTGCTTGCGCTGAAACAAACGCTGGACGAGCGCTGCGATATGGTCGTCATGCAGTATCGGACAGCCTTTGACAGCGAAGGCCGGCCCACGTTCAGCTTTCCTCGGGAACGCCTGATCCGGCGCGGCGCACATCTGCGTTGGCAAGGCGCGGTGCATGAAACAATCCCCTTTGTTCCTCGTCGTTATGTCAGTGATATCGCCATCGAACATCATAAGGTGCATTGTGCAGATCCGCAGCGTAATCTGCGGATTTTGGAAAAATTAAAACAGGCGGGCACGTTGGATATCCGCCAGCGGTACTATTACGCGCGGGAACTGGCTGATCATCAGCGCTATGAAGAAGCTTTGGCAGAATACGAAATGTTCCTGAACGATCCTGCCGGCTGGTCAGAAAATAAGATTGACGCCTGTTTGAGCATGGCCCGCTGCTGGCACGCCTTAAAGCAAAGGCAAAAAGAATTTTCAAGTCTGATCCAGGCCCTGCGTTATGCACCTCCGCGCGGAGAAATCTGCTGCGGACTGGGACGTTATTTCTATCTGGAAAAAAATTGGGAATGTGCTGTTTTCTGGTACAAGCTGGCAACAACACTACCTTTGCCCTTGGATCGGGGTGGTTTTGTCAATCTCGACTGTTATGGCTATATTCCCTGGATCTGGCTGTGCTGCTGCTATGATCAGATGCAGAAATGGGATGAAGCCTGGCAGGCTAACGAGAAGGCGGGCGCCCTGAAGCCAGCCGACGCTTCTTATCTGCATAACCGCGCCTACCTGAATCATAAGCGGGGAATGGGCCAATCCTGAAAGTCAGCGGGAAATCAATTTTAGATCAACCTCGGTTCTTTTGTGAACGGAGGTTTTTCTTGCGAAACACAAAAAATCTCTTCGGTGCAGTCGTTTTATTATTCCACAGCTTTCAACTTGTGAAAGTCTGCGCTATATCTGCGCAAGGTAAGTAAAAGTTACCGAAATTGTTCGGAAGATTAAGAAAAGAGAGTAGAAATTGAACGCGTAAATGACTATAATAAACCTTGGCTGTTTTAAATATAAGGATGACAGGAGGGGCGAATCAATGGCAGAAGTTATCCGGCAGGAGAAAAAATATCTGATCACGCAGAGTCAGCGGATCCAACTGCAGCATCAGTTCAGCGCGATGATCAAACCCGATCCGCATAACGGGACAGAAGGCTACCGGGTGCGTTCGCTGTATTTTGACACGCTTAACGACCGTGATTTTCAGGAAAAAGAGGATGGCGTGGAACGGCGGCGGAAGCTGCGCTTACGTGTTTACGATCCTCAAGGAGATTTTGCATTGCTGGAAATCAAGCAGAAGGAAGGCGCTTACCAACGCAAACGCTCGATGAAGCTGACGCGAAGCCAGGCCGAAGCTTTGATCCAGGGGTATCCGGAAGCGTTGTTGGCATGTTCCGATCCTTTTGCCGCGGAGTGCTATGGAATGATCCGGGTTCAGCTTTATCGGCCGAAGACGATCGTTGAATATCAGCGGCTGGCGTTGATTGGTTCGGAGAACAATATCCGGATTACTTTTGACCATCAGATTCGGGCGACGGAAGGATGTTTCCATCTGTTTGATCCAAAGCTGAGCCTGGTTCCGGTTTTTCCGATGGCGCAGGCGGTGCTGGAGGTGAAATTTAATCACTTTCTTCCCTCCTATATTCAACGGGTGATCCAGGTCTGCGATCGCAGCGAACTGGCCGTCAGCAAGTATGCGCTGGCCCGGCGAATCAGCCATTCCGTCGTTTTTTAGTCAACAAAAGAAAAGGGGAGAGTTTATGAATCAGTTTTTGTACGACCTGATTTCACAGGTGGATCAGATCAGTCTGTTTGCGTTGTTTCTACATATTGCGATGAGCGCGCTGATCGGCCTGGTGATCTATTTGTCCTACTGGCTGTCGCACACAGGAACGATTTACAGTAAAAAATTCAACGTTTCGTTAGTAACGCTGACAATCCTGACGGCGACCGTCATGGCGATCATTGGCAACAACATCGCGTTGTCGTTAGGGATGGTCGGTGCATTGTCAATCGTGCGCTTCAGAACTGCGATCAAGGACAGCCGCGATACGGTCTACATTTTCTGGACGATTGTCGCAGGATTGGGCTGCGGCGTGGGCGATTATGTAACCAGTGCGATCGGCAGCGCGATTGTTTTCATCGTGCTTTTAGCGCTGGGCCGGATTAAAAATGACAACCGGATGCTTTTGATCATCCGCGGTGCGCGTTCAACAGAACGGCAGATCGAAGGCGTGGTTTTTAACTACTTTAATCAGAAAGCAATTCTGCGGGTTAAAAACACAACACCGGATACGCTGGAATTGATCTATGAACTGCCGCGCAGCAGTTACCGGCAATCGTTGAAAAAAGAGATCAGTGTGACTGACGCTCTGTATCAGGTTGAACACATTGAATATGTGAATGTCGTCGCTCAGGATGACGATATCAGCAGTTAGCCGAGGCCTCAGCGATGAAGCGGAAATTATTCCTGCTGGGATTGTGTTTTCTGATCGTCGCGGTTGCCTTAACGGTGCAGACGCTGACGCCGGAAAATAAGGTCCGAATTATACAGCACCGCCAGTCTGCGGCTTCCTCCCAGGTGTGCGAAGGAACCGCATCCACGGAGTTTTGTACGCATTTGCCAATACTGAAGTTAAGCACGCGGGCGCAGGCGGTTCCAGGGGAAGATCACAGTCATGAACGGAATCTGGCGGAACTGACAGTCTGGGATGGAAGCGACGGTAACCGGCTGAGCGACGAGCCGACGTTGTCAACCCTGGCAGCGATTCGTTACCGCGGCAATTCCAGTTTGCATTTTGATAAAAAGTCTTATTCCATCGTCACCATGAACGACGATAGCAAAAAGAAGAAACGTTCGCTCTTAGGCATGGCGGCGGACCAGGAATGGGTGCTGAACGGTCCGTTTCTGGACAAGACGCTGATGCGCAATTATATTGCGATGAACATTGCCGGACAGATTATGGACTATGCGCCTAACGTCCGTTATTGCGAGTTGTTCGTTGACGATGAGTATCAGGGCGTCTATCTCTTGATGGAACAAATCAGCCGCTCGAAAGATCGGATTAATGTGACAGAAATCAATGAAAAATTGCAGAAAACCGGGTATATCGTGCGGCTGGACCGTGAAAATGCGGATCCGAAGCAGCTTGACGTGTTTACTGATTATACCTATATTCTGGACATCAGCCAGGCGATGGACGTGAAATATCCCGGTATCGGAAAACTGACAGAACCGTTGAGAGCTTATATTGAGCGGGATCTCGGGGAAGTCGAAAAAGCGTTGTATTCGTTTGATTACGATTCCCGGGAATTTGGCTATCGGCAATTATTGGACGTAGATTCATTTGTCGATTATTTCATCATCAACGAATTTTTCCGCAATATCGACGCCGGCAGTTATTCGACGTATTTGTATCGCAGTCTGGGCGGCAAGGTAGGAATCTGCGTCTGGGATTTCAACAACATGCTGGATAATTATCAGGATATCGAATTGCCTGTCGACGGTTTTTCCATGCCGGATAAGACC
The DNA here is from genome assembly GCF_015552275.1 of Holdemania sp. 1001302B_160321_E10. NCBI lineage: Bacteria > Bacillati > Bacillota > Erysipelotrichia > Erysipelotrichales > Erysipelotrichaceae > Holdemania > Holdemania sp. 1001302B_160321_E10. The sequence goes on from NZ_JADNEM010000017.1 coordinate 20,010, forward strand.
TGGTTTTTTATGCTGTGCAAGGATGAGGATTTTATTGAGCGTGTGATTCAGCGGTATAAACTGCTGCGGCAGTCGGTGTTAAGTGAAGAATCGTTATTGACGTTCATCGACGAAACGCAGCAATATCTGGGCCCGGCGATTGATCGAAATTTTGAAGTCTGGGGTTATACGTTTGACCGTCCGCATCAGTTGGAAGCGGATCAAAATTGGCAGACCGGCGATCAGGCAGGCGCGATTCTGAATGAGATCGACCGCAATTATCTGCGTCCGTTGTCACGGAATCCACATAACTATGAAGAAGCTGTCGCGCATATGAAAGCTTATTTAATCGCAAGAGGAACATGGCTGGACGAACATATCGACAGTCTGCGTCATTATGCGCATGAATCCGTCAATAAAAAATACAACCATTAAAAAGGAGGCTGTCCGATGAAAAAGTTTATTATTACCGTCAGCGTCCTGCTTTGTCTGTTTCTGGCTTTCCAATGGTTCGATTACCGTTACGGGTTGAACTGGCAAACCTCAGAGCGGCCGGCTGAGATTATAGCGAAGACGGCGGGGCGGCAGATTTTAATCCGGGAATCGGAAGGATATGAGCCATTTGAGATTCGCGGCGTTGACCTGGGTGCGGGAATTCCCGGTTATTTTGCAACGGATTACAAGGTGGATAAGGAAACCTATCTGCGCTGGTTTGATTTAATTCAGCAGATGGGCGCCAATACGATCCGGGTTTATACAATCCTGAATTCCGATTTCTACAACGCGTTCTATGAATACAATCAGGGGCGGGAAGAACCGTTATATCTGATTCACGGACTGTGGGTCAATGATTATGTGCAATTTTCTCACCGGGATGCTTATGATCAGGCTTTTTTAGGAACCTTTTTAGAAGATGCCCGAACTTTGATCAATATCCTGCATGGCAGGCAGATGTTCTCTCTGGGATATGGCACGGGTTCCGGTTCTTATCATCATGATGTTTCGCCCTGGGTGATCGGCTATATCCTCGGGGTGGAATGGGAGCCTACAACCGTGGCGTTTACAAACCAGCGGTATCCGGATATGGCTTATCATGGAGAATATTTCAGCACAACGCCTGAAGCAAACGCGTTTGAAGCAATGCTGGCGCAAGTCGGCGATACGCTGGCCCGCTATGAGGATCAGCGCTTCCATTGTCAGAAGATGATCGCGTTTTCCAACTGGCCGACGACCGATCCCTTTGACTATCCGGATCTGATGAAGAAAATGTTTGAGAAATTTGCTTCGGTCAACGTCGAACACATTGCGGTCCAGCCTGCCTTTCAGGCCGGACAATTCGCTTCCTATCATGTCTATCCCTACTTTCCGGATTACCTGGGCGTGATGAACCGCTATGAAATCGGCGACGCCATGGATATCACGGACCAAAGGGGTGAACAAAATTCTTATTATGCTTATTTAAAACAGCTGGCGGACTATCATACGATGCCGGTGGTCATTGCCGAGTTCGGCGTTCCCAGCTCGCGGGGGCAGGCAAAAAAAGAAAGCCGGGGCCGCAGTCAGGGCGGACTGAATGAAACAGAACAGGCGGAAGCTCTGGTTTCATGCTATGAAGATATCATGGCTTCCGGCTGTGCCGGCTCGATTGTATTCAGCTGGCAGGATGAATGGTTCAAGCGGACCTGGAACACCATGGCGCATGTCGATCTGACAAAAACGCCATTCTGGAGCGATGTTCAGACGAACGAACAGTTTTTCGGCCTGTTGGCGTTTGATCCGGGGAAGGAGCGCAGCGTCAGTTATCCGGATGGCGATCTGGAAGAATGGCAGGACATGGAGCCTGTTTTGGAAGCAGATGCGCTGCGGCTGTACGCGCAATATGATGAAAAGTATTTGTATCTGATGATCGAAGGTGAAAATTATAACCCCGTCGCAGACCGGTTATCGCTGGGATTGGATATTACGCCGAAATCCGGCAGTTCCACTGTGCTTGGCACAGCGCTGAACTTTGATCAGCCGGTTGATTTTTATCTGATGATCCGGGGAGATCAGGCCGAGATTCAGGTTCAGGAACGCTATGAAGTCCTCAACGCTGTTTCTGGATCCCTGGTTTATGGGGAAGATCCGTTTCTGGACCCGCCGGCTAAGGACAGTCCGGTTTTTAAGCCGATCCAACTTATTCTGCAGGATGTATCCCGCTATCAACTTGGCTTAAGCAAGGTCCGGGAAATGCCGGCAACCGATCCAACGGGAATTTTGAAGCGCGGCAACGGCAATCCGGAAGCTGCGGATTTTAATTCCCTGACAGATTATTGCTTTGCGGAACACGCGGTGGAACTGCGGCTTCCGTGGGAGCTGTTGAATTTTTCCAATCCGAGCGAAATGCAGATTCACGATGATTACTACGAAAAATACGGCGTCGAAAATCTGACGATTTCCTCAATCCAGATCGGTGCGACGACAAAATATCAGGGAGAAGTTGCAATGGGCAGAATCCCGTTAAAAGGATGGGGCCGCAAGGTGACCTGTCACGAACGATTAAAAGAAGCATACTGGCGGATGCAGCAGGTCTGGGCGCCGAAGTAAGGAGCGGATACCATGAGAATTCATATTCGGGCAGAAGCGCTGGTCTTTGTTTATATGGTCATCTGCTTCAGCATATTGCTCTTCAATTTATTCGCGATCGGCAAGAATCATGTGCGGGAGCGATTCATTGAAAAGCGCCGCCGGCAATGGCTGACACGCATTGAACAACAGCTGGCCTGTCAGGATTGTTCCCGGGACAAAAAGGAACAGCATCGCCGGCTGTTGAACCGGAAGCTGCGTTATCTGGTCGAGCTGATCGCCTATCAACAAGCAGCCGCCGAGCTGCAAGTCCATCAGCCGGAGGCACTTTACGCGTATTTAAAACAATATCGCGATTGTTTTGTCCAAGTCGCGTTTCAGTTAACCCGCAAAGACCTGGTAACGCAAGCTTATGTGGTATATGTGATCGGACAGTTTCGTTTGCTTAACGCCGGCTTTGAAGACGAGCTGACGCGGCTGGTTTTACAAATTCTGCTGCACAATTCAGTGTATTGCCGGGAGAATGCCTTTCAGGCATTGGTGGCTTCGGGCAATCCGCAATCGGTAACGCAGGCTGTACTTTTGCTTTCGCGCAATGAAATCCAGCACAGCCAGAAGTTGATCAGCGATGATCTGCTGCGGTTTCCAGGTGACCAGAACGCGCTTGCTCAGCAGCTTTGGCAGCGCATGGATGAGCTGACGCCGGTCTATCAATGCGCGCTGATCAATTATTTTCGAATGGTCGGTCCGCAATTTGCCGAGCTCTTGTTCGCCCGGCTGAACGATCCGCGTCAGGATCCGGAAATTCATTTCGCCGTGCTGCGTTATCTGCGCCGCTGGCCGGATCCCCAGGCGTATCCGCTGCTCCTGGAATTGCTGCAGGATGAAAGCCGGAGTTGGGAATACGCAGCTCTGGCCGCCTCGGCGCTGGACAGCTATCCCGGCTCACAGACGATCGAATGTTTAAAGCAGGGGCTGCATTCACGTTTCTGGCATGTCCGGTATAACAGCGCTCAGGCCCTGCTGAATCTGCATGTGCCGTTAGCGCAGATGCAGGATATCCTGACGGGCCCGGATCGGTATGCGCGTGAGATTCTCGAATACAAGCTGAAAGAAAATGAAGGAAGGGAGGGCACTGCCGGATGATGGATCTGATTAAAGATTTTCTTGCGAACGTCGAATTCTTCTTCGTGTTCTATCTGATCGGCTACAGCACCTTCCTGTTTATCTCCGTAGTCGTTGGCGCCAGCGTGCTTTACCGCAACCGCTATCTAGAAAAAATGAAAAACGAGCTGAAGCACGATTACTATGTGCCGGTATCCGTAATCGTTCCGGCGCACAACGAGGAAGTCACAGTCGTCGATACGGTGTGTTCCCTGCTGCAGCTGGATTATAAGTTATATGAAGTTTTAGTCGTTGACGACGGGTCGACCGACCAGACAAGCCAGCGGCTGATTGAAGCCTTTAATTTAATCGAAACCCAACGCCCAATCCGTCGTCAGGTGCCTTGCAAGAAACAGAAAGCAATCTACGAACGGGAAATCCACGGCATTCGCGTGACTCTGATCGTCAAGGAAAACGGCGGCAAGGCTGATGCGCTGAACATGGGCATCAACGCCTCCCGTTTCCCGTATTTTGTCTGTATGGACGCCGATTCGATGCTTCAGCGAGATTCCCTGGAATATGCGGTGCGGCCGTTGCTGGAAAGCGACGAGGCGATCGCCGTCGGCGGACTGGTGCGTATTTCCAACGGCGTAACGCTGGAAAATGGCAAGGTAAAACATTATCACCTGCCGTCCAATCCGCTGATATGCATGCAAATTCTGGAGTATGACCGGTCATTTCTGGCTTCCCGGATCCTGATGGATCAATACAACGGAAATTTGATCATCTCCGGTGCGTTTGGTTTATTTAAGAAAGATCTGGTCATCACGGTCGGCGGCTATGACCGGAATACGATGGGGGAGGATATGGAATTGGTGACCAAGCTGCATGTGTTCTGCCGGGCACATGATATTCCCTACGCAATTCGCTATGCGCCGGATGCGATCTGCTGGAGCCAGGCGCCTTCGACCCTGCTCGATCTGACGAAGCAGCGCCGCCGCTGGCATATTGGTTTGTTCCAGAGCCTGACAAAATATCGCCGGCTGTTCCTGAATGTCAAATATGGTTTTGTCAGCTTGATTTCCTATTTCTACTATCTGCTTTACGAATTGTTTTCACCTTATATCGAGCTGTTCGGTTTGTTGACGATCGCTTTGGCATGGGTCACCAATCTGATCAATTATCCCTTTGTCGTTTATTTTTATCTCGTCTACGCCTGCTTCAGCGGCGTCTTGACGCTGGTGGCATTTTTCAGTCGGATTCATACGCAAAATTTAACAATTTCGCTTTTGGACGTGATCAAAGCGATCGGCTTATGCTTGTTTGAAATCATTTTCTTACGCCTGTATTTGTCAACTGTGCGGATGCTGGCCTTATTCAGCTACCGCAAGCGAAAGAATCATTGGGAAGCAATTACCCGGACTGCGAATAATCCGGCCGTCACCGTCAAGGAAGGCAGCGAAAAATAATGAAACGGAAAACAGGAATATTGTTAGTTGCAGGACTGGCGCTTACTCTGGCGGCCTTGGGACTGCAATCATCGCATACTCGCCCCAAGGCCGGCAGCTTATTTTCATGGAACCGCACGGCTGTGAGTGCAGAAGGAATCGAGGCGGTGCTGACGGTTAACGAGCAGCTTCCGCTGACTCAGCTGTTTCAGGAATTTCCGTTGGAAATGCTGCGTGAGAAAACCGAAGTCCAGCGCTTTGTCAGCCAGCTGCACACCCAGGGGATCGACTGTTACGCATTGATGGGGGATGCCACATGGGCACTGCACGAACAGGCAGAGGAGGTGTTGTCACGGCTTATCTTAGTCGCTGATTACAATGAAACAAGTTCCGCATCTCAGCGGCTGCGCGGCGTGGTGCTGGATATTGAGCCCTATCTTCTGCCGCAATGGGACACGGAAGACCGGCTGACTTTATTGCAGGACTATGCCGATCAGATGGTGATTTATTACAAGCAGGCGAAGGCGCTGAATCTGGAGGTTGTGATCTGCCTGCCATATTGGTATGATCAAGACTATGCCGAAGCGCTTGAACAGTTGATCAGTGAGGCCTGCGACCAGGCGGCAATCATGAATTACAACCGCCATGACGAAGCCGGCCAGCTGGTCAGGGAAGTGGAATATGCCCAACACAGCCACAAAACGTTGATTGCCATTTATGAATTTATCGCTCCGGGCAAGCATGGTCTGGAATCCAACAACACCTATCATGATGCGTCGCTGGATGAGCTTCGTCAAGCCTGGGCCGGACTGCAGGAACAATTTCCTCAGGGAAAGATTTATCCAGGCTATCATTACCTTGAAGAAGTTCAGGCTTTTTTACAACGTCAGTAATTCAATCACAATGCCCAGACGGCATTGTTTTTCTGTTTGCGCGCAAGTCTGGTTCTGTTATAATCAGAACAGAGACTTCAGATTTGCAGGAAAGCGAGGATTCGATAATGCAGATGAACCGATGCTTTGAAATTGTTTACCTGCTTTTAGAACGCAGGAAAATCACGGCTCAGGAACTGGCGGACCGTTTCGAGGTGTCCGTACGGACGATCTATCGGGATCTTGATTTTCTCTCCCGTGCGGGAATTCCGATTTATGCCCGCAGGGGAAAGGACGGCGGGATCGAACTGTGGGATACGTTTGTCTTGAATAAGACCGTTTTCTCAGAAGCGGAAAAGCAGGAGCTGACGGCGTTGCTGGAAGGTTTGCGTTCCACTGGCGTACAGGAAGAAACACAGGTCTTGCAAAAGGTATCTGCCTTGCTGGGACAACCGCGGCAGGCCTGGATCGAAGCGGATTTTTCACTGTGGTCCAAGACGGCTGAGCAGCCGGATTTATTCAGTCTTCTGCGCCATGCGATTTTAAACCGCAAACGTATCCAATTTGATTATTACGGACTGAACCGGGAAGCGACGCATCGTATCGTTGAACCGCTGCGGCTGGTGTTTAAAGCGCAGGCGTGGTATTGTTATGGCTGGTGCGCGCTGCGGGAAGAAGAACGCTTTTTTAAAATCGTGCGGATGCGCGAAGTGACGGAACTGGACGAGAGCTTTGAGCCGCGCCCGCTGCCGGAAAAGATCCTGATGCCGCTGCCGGTCAGCGAGAGATGCGTGACGATTACGATGAAGGTCCAGCCGCAGGGGATCGCACGGCTGATGGATGATTTTCAGCAGATAGAATTGAAGCAGACGCCGGAAATGACGACGGTCCAGTTTACCTGCCCCGATGGTGAATGGCTGCTGAGTTATCTGTTGTCGATGGCCGATTGCACTGAGGTGCTGGCGCCTGCCGACCTGCGGGAGAAAATGCGGCAGCGGATCAATGTTTTGGCTGAGCTATACAATAACAAAGAAACAAATACGCAGAACCTGACATCCTGTTGTCAGGTAATCCCTGGTAAAATAACAGCGGATCAATAAAAAATCCAAACCCGTCATTGTGGTAATTTGATGGATAAAGGATGGAGGCAAAAGGGTGGAAAAGCAAGATAAACAAGCAGAAAGCAGGGAGCAGTCGATGAGCATTGTACCTGAAATCAGCGCCAGGACGCTGTTAACCCCGATGAAAAACGCCCAATGGTGGTTTGGCGGAGATTACAATATGAATTTATATCGTGGCTGTTGCCATGGCTGCATTTACTGTGATTCGCGCAGCGAATGCTATGGCAATGACCAGTTTGACACGGTGATGGTGAAAAAAGACGTGCTGACGCTGCTGGAAAAAGAATTAAAAAGCAAACGACACACCGGCGTCGTCATGAACGGCGCGATGACCGATCCATACAATCCCTTTGAAAAACAGCTGGAAGTGACGCGCGGATCGTTAGCCTTACTGGATCGGTATGGTTTCGGCGTCGGGTTTGCGACCAAGGGAATTCTGGCGGTAAGAGATATCGACCTGTTATGCCGGATTCATCAGCATTCGCCAGTGTTGTGCAAGTTTACGATCACGGCGGCGGACGATGCGCTGGCAAGAAAAATTGAACCTCATGCTCCGTCGAGTACCCGGCGATTTGAAGCGATGGCAAAGCTGTCGAAGGCGGGGTTGTTTACCGGTGTTCTGTTAATGCCGGTTTTGCCGGGAATCACGGACGATCGGGAAAACATCCGTCAGATTTTGATCCGCGCGAAGGAAGCTGGGGCACAGTTTGTTTACTGCAGCTATGGCATGACGATGCGGGACCGCCAGCGGGAGTATTACTATCAATGCCTGGACGAACAGTTTCCGGGATTAAAAGAAAAGTATATTCGCCGTTACGGCAACCGGTACAGCTGTGCCTGCCGCAAACCGGTTGAGCTGAAGGCGATGATCGAAACGGAATGCCGGCAGCTGGGACTTTTAACCCAGATGAAAGCGATCATTGAGGCTTATCGCTTCAGCCGTGGGCCGCAGCAGATTTCATTATTCTGACAATCCTCATCTCTTACAAATTCATGACATTCTTGACGCGGTGTTGGTTTTTCAACCCCGCTTCTTTTATAATAGAAATAAGCATAGCGCTGGGGCTTTTCTGGCAGCGCAGGGGAAATAATTAAAAAAGGGGATGAAACGATGAAACGCGGATTTGCAGCACTGATCATTCTGGGCGTGCTGCTGACATGCAGCGTCAGTCAAAGCTGTACAAAAGGAGAAACAGTTTCAGTTAATCCGATGAATTTGACGGAAGAACAAAATCAATACGTCAAAGAACATCAGCTCCACTATCTGACCAGCGGTTCAGATCGCACAAAAGATCATTTCGCGATTGCCCGGCTGTTTAAAAATCCGCAGGGGAAACTGACGCTTTTCGTTAACTATGTTCAGCAGGACGCGGTAGCTGCTGTCAGCCGGAGGTTGTATCTGTTTGATGAGGACAGCGCAAAAAAGAAGCCTTCTCCAACTTACGCGATGCAGCTGGTGGAACAGTAGCATTTTTATCAGACTAAAAACGCCGCAGCCTATTCGCTGGATCCTCTGAATACCACTTATCCAGGCAATTCTCAGCTGGATACGACGAGTATGTGGAGCAACTGCCAGCGCGTGCAGCTGCCTTTGGCGCAATATTGGAGCCGGAAGACCCTATTTGGTTATTACATTGTGGAAATGGAGGCTCCGGCGGATGATGCGTATCATTTCCTGATCCGGATGATTCTGGAAAAACCTGCGGTCCAGCTGAAGCTGGGGTTTGCAGAGCTGACGCCGCGGTCATTTGAAAATTATGCTTATCTGCTGCGGCTGGATTTGTGGGATGAATAAAGGAGGAAATCAAGGATGCAAAAGGCTATGGTCTGGTTTCGGGCTGGTTTGGGGATGCAGGTTTTATTGGCAGGCCTGGTGATTGTGCTGGCTGTGATTTATTATCGTAAAGATAGCCGCGGACGAATGCTGCTCTTAGCGCGGTTATTGAGCTGGGGAATGGCTGCGGTGATCGCCGTTAACGTCGTTATGATCGCCGGCCTGTTGTTTACGATGCAGCAGTTTGGGTTAAGCCATTCCCGGCTGTTCGTTGTAAATTTGGTTGTGATCGGCTTGATAGGTGGTTTGGAAATGGCTTTGTTATTGGGTTTCGGTTTTTGTTACCGACAACTGCTGGGGTTGGCAGTCCGCGGAGATCGATCGCCGGACCTCGTTAAACAATGCTGTCGGGGGAATCGGATGTTGGCCGGTTTCTGCGCTGTGCGGCTGATCGAACCGTTGATTCAGGCGGCGGCGATCCAGTTCTTTCCGATCACGGAAATTGACGCGCTGGCCTTCTCGTCAATCAATCTGAAGTTTGAATTTCCTTCGCTGCCGCTGCTCGACTGGGGTCTGCTGCTGATCGTGGCGCTGATTCTGGAGGCTTTCCTCAAGCGTTATATTCCGATGTCTTCCGAACGCTTAAACCGTGAAGAGGAGGGAGAAGAAAGCCAGGGGGATAAAGTACAGAGCTTCGAGGTGGATTCAGGAAAATCGTGACAATTTCCCAATGCCGCAAGAATGGTGATAAAACTGAAATCAGATTCGGGTATGCTTGAACCAGGAGGCGAAAGCATGAATGACAATCGAGAACAAATTAGCCGTGCTGTCGATTACATTGAGGCGCATCTGCAGGATGAAACCCTGGATCTCAACGCGGTGACCGCTGCCGTCGGCTATTTCAAATATCACTGGCACCGGCTGTTTACCGCATTGACCGGCGTGCCGGTACATCGTTATATCCAGCGCCGGCGGATGAGTGAAGCGGCACGGCGGCTTGTGTTTACTGCTGATCCGATCCTGAGGATCGCATTGGATTCGGGTTATCAGACGCAGCGTTCATTTTCCCGCCAGTTTCAGGCGGTTTATCACTGCAGTCCAAAAACGTATCGGCGCAGAAAGCTGTACCTGCCGCTGCAGTCCCGATTGGAATTGCAGAATAGTCAACCGGATGCGCTGCGCAATGTCAAAATTCAAATTCAGGATGAAGGCGCGATAGCGCTTGTCGGTTACTGTGCCGAACTCCGGCATGGATTTGGGGTGATCGGACGGTCCTGGCGGAAACTGCATCAAAATAAATCTTCAATCCCCGGACGCTGCGATTCGAATTTCCTGATCGGCGTTCATGATTATACGGAGTTCTCAAATTCCCAAAAGGGGCCGATGTTTACCTGTTGGGTCGGAGCACAGGTGGAACTTCTGGCTGATCAAGCTCAGTCCGTTCCCAAGGGCATGCAGCGGCTAACGCTGCCGGCCAGCCGCTACGTGGTATTTGAATATCAAGGCCGATGCAAGGATTCTCTGGAGCCGGTAATCGAGCTGATCTATAATCAATGGTTTCCCTCAGCTTCATGTCAGCTGAATGAAAATGCGCGGTATGATCTTGTCCGATATGGCGAATCTACCAACGATCAAGGACTAAGCGATATCCAGATAGGAATTCCAATTCTTTAACCGCCAATAGTTTCTCAACAGGAGTAAGGAAAGGACGGTCAACAAAAACAAACGGCATCGGGAATAAGCGAAGGTCGGAAACAGAATAAAAAAGGCTCAGCCTGCTTGATGCGGACTGAGCTTATTTGTATCGAATTTTGTTATTTTGTCAGATCGTGGATAATGATGTTATTTTCACGATCCGGCCCGACGGAAACCAGCGAGATCCGGGTGCCGGTGATTTCTTCGATCAGGGCGAGATACTTGCGGCAGTTCTCCGGCAGTTCTTCAAACTGGCGGATGCCGGTGATATCTTCTTCCCAGCCTTCCATCATGCGGTAGACCGGTTTGGCTTTTGCGTATTCTTCCAGCGATGCCGGAATGGAAGTGGTAACCTTGCCATCCAGCTCATAGCCGACACAGACTGGTAACGTTTTAAATTGGGACAGCACGTCAATTTTTGTAATGACGAGATCGGTTAATCCATTGATCCGGGCCGCCTGTTTGACGACGCACAGATCGAGCCAGCCGCAGCGGCGCGGACGCCCCGTTGTTGCGCCGTATTCGTTGCCGGCCTGACGCAGTTCTTCGCCGACTTCATCGAGCAGCTCGGTGACAAACGGGCCTTCGCCGACGCGGGTCGAGTACGCTTTGACAACACCGATGACATGATCCAGCTTGAACGGGCTGACACCGGCGCCTTCACAAACACCCGCGGCTGTCGGGCTGGAGGAGGTGACGTACGGGTAGGTACCGTAGTTGATATCGAGCATGTTCGCCTGAGCGCCTTCAAACAGAACATTCTGGTTCTGATCCAAAGCGTCGTTGACCGTGGTGACCGCGTCGATGATCCGCGGAAGCAGGCGTTCCCGAACTTCCCGGAACTGTTCAACCAGCGCGTCGTAATCAAACGGTTCTTCCTCGTACAGCTTGACGATCTGTTCGTTTTTGATCGAAAGGGTCGTAGCCAGCTTGGATTTGAAGTTATCGAAATCAACGAGATCGCAGGCACGTAAGCCGATGCGGGTGTATTTGTCCGCGTAGCAAGGACCGATGCCGCGCTTGGTCGTGCCGATTTTGTTGCCGGCCAGCCGCGTTTCCTGCAGCTCGTCCAGCTTGACGTGATACGGCATGATCAGATGCGCGCGGCCGCTGATCTTCACGTGCTCCGTGTTTACGCCGCGGGACTCCAGTTCGTCGATTTCTTTCAGCAGTACAAACGGATCGACAACAACGCCCGGGCCGATGACGCACAGCGCGTCCTGATGCAGAACGCCCGAGGGCAGTAAGTGCAGAACCGTTTTCTCGCCTTCGACGACCACGGTGTGTCCGGCATTGTTGCCGCCCTGGAAGCGGACGACCATGTCCATTTTATCTCCCAAAACGTCAACGATTTTTCCTTTTCCTTCATCACCCCATTGGGATCCGACGACGACATATCCAGCCATAATTGTATTCCAACCTTTCTTTACTATGGGATTTGGTTATGATGCGGCAGGGGAGAGACAAACAAGGCTTATGCCTGTTCGCTCAGTTTGGCAATGCCGGTGTCAATCCGGCGCAGTGTTTCCGCCTGGCCCAGAATGTGAGCAATTTCAATCGCCCCGCCCGGGGTGAACTGCTTGCCGCTGACGGCCGTGCGAACCGGCCACAGCATCTGACCATTCTTAATGCCCGATTCCTGAATCAGATTCATCAGGGAATCGTGAATTGCTTCTTCGCTCCACTGCGGCAGCGCTGCCAGCACTTCGCGGGCCTGCTTCAGGGAAGTCAGAGCAATTTCAGCATTGGTCTTCATCTTTTTGTGCGTGTACATCGCAATGTCATATTCCGGCAGAACGTCGAAGAAATCGACCATTTCGTCAATCTCGTTGAGCGTGGACACCCGCGGCTGCAGGATCTTGCTGATCTCTACGAGGTCAAAGTCGCCCTTGACGGCGTTCTTCAGATGCGGCAGCGCCAGCTGATGGAACTGCTCCAGCGTCAGATTGCGGATGTACATGCCGTTCATCCACGTCAGCTTTTCAATATCGAAAATCGCCGGCGATTTGCTGATGCGCTCGACGGAGAACGCTTTTTTCAATTCATCCAGGGTGTAGATTTCCTGTTCCGTTTCCGGCGACCAGCCCAACAGTGCGATGTAGTTGAGGATCGCGGCCGGCAGATAGCCTTTGGCTACCAGATCCTGAAACGACGCGTCGCCGTTGCGCTTGCTTAATTTGTGATGCTCATCTTTCATGACCGGCGGCAGGTGGATGTATTTCGGGATGTTCCAGCCAAACGCCTGGTAGACCAGATTGTACTTCGGCGTCGACGACAGATACTCATTGCCGCGCACGACGTGGGTGATGTTCATCATGTGATCGTCGATGATGTTGGCGAAGTTGTACGTTGGGAATCCGTCGGATTTTAACAGGATGCTTTCATCCAGAATGCTGTTTTCAACTTCGATGTGACCGTAAACTTCATCGTCAAACGAAGTGGTGCCGGTCAGCGGGATGTTCTGCCGGACAACGTATTTCTCGCCATTGGCAATCCGCTGCCGCGCTTCTTCCAGCGTCATATTGTGGCAGGGATCATTGTATTTGAAGGAGACGCCTTTGGCTTCGGCTTCTTCCTTCTGACGATGGATATCGTCCTCGCTGCAGAAGCAGTAATGCGCGCCGCCCAGTTCAATCAGCTTTTCCGCATATTCTTTATAAATGCCGGAAGCCATGCGTTCCGACTGGACATACGAGCCATAATCGCCGCCGACGTCCGGTCCTTCGTCATGGTCCAGGCCACATTCCTTTAATGTCGTGTAAATCAGATCGACAGCACCTTCGACAAGACGTTCCTGGTCGGTGTCTTCAATCCGCAGGATGAAGGTTCCGTCATCCTTTTTTGCGACCAGATATTCGTAAAGAGCTGTGCGAAGATTTCCGATATGCATGTAGCCGGTTGGGCTGGGTGCAAATCTAGTTCTAACTTTTTCCATTTTCACGCTTCCTTTTCTAAAACCTTTCTTATTGTACCTTAAGTTAACCCTAAGTGCAATTTTATCTTTCCAGAAAACGGCGTTTTTTAGCACACTTTTCAGTCGAATTTTCTGCGTTGGACACGCTTCGGGGATTATGGGAGGAACGAAACTGAAAAATGAACCTTTTTTCAATTTCCAAACAGGATTCCTTACGCAGAATCCGCTGGCAGCAGTTCTGAATAAACATCATCCCGGTTTGGATTTGATCCGGAATTTCCGTACAAAAAGTAAAGCAGGGATTTTTGCCAGTGAGGCTTAGTCAGATAAAATGAGGAACAGCACGTGCGATCATTCAATGGGATCATTCAATCTGAATCCGAACAAAATAAGAAAAGAAGCGACAAAGCGGAACGCACATAAAATGAAGGATCAAAAGGGAGAACTTCGTGATCGCTGGGGAAGGAAATCTGATAAAATTTTGAAAATTCTGGTTGACTTTTTTATGAAAAAGCGTAGAATATAAGAGCAAGCCAAATTGGGATGTAGCCAAGCGGTAAGGCTGTGGACTCTGAATCCACCATGCAAAGGTTCGAATCCTTTCATCCCAGCCATAAAACAAACTTCTCATCTGTAAAAGATGAGTTTTTTTATGTCTTGTTAAAGTAAAACGAGGAGGGCTGGGGATGAAGGGGCATTCAAGATGAACCGCTTGGCTAAAGTAAATCGATTCCTTTCAAAATCAACAATAAAATAATAAGCCAAAACAACACGACGCCTAAAGCATAGCGCCCGTCTTTGAGCGGCAGAGCCTGGGCCTGCGCCTGACATTTCTGCCAGACCTCGGCAGGAATACATTTGACCGCCAGCGTGATGAGCAGCGGCAGCAGAAACAGATCGTCCAACGCGCCCAAAACGGGAATAAAATCGGGGATCAGATCAAGGGGAGACAAGGCATAGCCGACGGCCAGAGCGCAAAGCCACCGCGCCCGCTTCGGTGTGTTCGGATCTTTGAGTGCCTGAGCCAGCACGGGAAGGGCAGATTTGCAGGAACGGATTCGATCTTTTATGCGGCGTTGGCGTTCTTCTTTATTCATCAGTTCATCCTCCCGGTCTTTTCGCATTCTTTTTAACCCCTGAAGAAGAGAGGCAGGGATTGCTTCTGTTTTATCGGATTCATCATTTTTTCTTCTGTTTATTTATCGTTTGGTTATTTATCTTCTGATTATTTATTATAAAGAGAAGCCAAACTGCGGGTCAATCCTTTCCTCAGTCAGCTTTTCCATCAGCGACAAAAAAACCATCCGGCTGGATGGTTTCTATTTTTTATGGCTGGGATGAAAGGATTCGAACCTTTGCATGGTGGATTCAGAGTCCACAGCCTTACCGCTTGGCTACATCCCAATGACTTGGTGCTTTTATATTCTACCCTTTTTTCAAAGAAAGTCAACCCTGAAAATTTTTCTTTTTCTGGAAAGTTTTAGAATCCCTGATTGACAAAAAATTCGCTTCCTGATTACAATGGATAAAGAAGTGAGGGGATTTTATGAATTCAGAACAACGGCTGACGATGATCCGGCGGCTCAGCGACGCTTACGGCGTGTCCGGCTTTGAGGATCTGGCGGCGGCGGAAGCCCGGCGCTGGATCGACGAAACGCGCTATGCGGTGCGCGAGGATCACATGCGCAATTTGATCATCCAGCCCAAGGCGGCGGATGGGGAAGTCCGGATCCTGCTGGACGCTCACAGCGACGAGCTGGGGTTTATGGTCCAGGCGATCAAACCGAATGGCACGCTGACGTTTCTGCCCTTAGGCGGCTGGGCGGCGAATACCGTGCCGGCGCATAAGGTGAAGGTCAGAAACCGCAGGGGAGAGTATATCAGCGGCGTGGTCGCGGCCAAGCCGGTGCATTTTATGAGCGAGAGCGAGCGGCGGGCGCCGTCTGAGATCAGTGCGATGGTGATCGACGTTGGATCGCATTCGCTGGAAGAAACCCGCGATGTTTTTCAAATTGAGATCGGTGCGCCGGTCGTGCCGGATGTGACATGCGAAATCCAGAGGGAGAAGGGCTTGATTATCGGCAAGGCGCTGGACTGCCGGATCGGCGTGGCGGCGCTATTGGAAACGCTGGATCAAATCGATCCAGCTGTTCACCGCAATCATGTCGCCGCCTGTCTGTCTAGTCAGGAGGAAGTCGGCGACCGCGGTATCCAGACGGCGCTGCATCAGCTGGAGGCGGACGTGGCAATCGTGTTCGAGGGCTGTCCGGCGGATGATACGTTTACGGAAGACTGGCTCTGTCAGACGGCGATGGGAAAAGGGTTGATGCTGCGGCACATGGATCGCTCGATTATTGCCAACCCTCGCTGGATGCGCCAGGTTTTGACCTTGGCTCATGACCGGGGCATTCCGGTGCAGGAATCGGTACGCAGCGGCGGCGGGAATAACGGCGCGATGATTCAGTTAAGTCAGCGCGGCATTCCGACGGTCGTCCTGGGCATTCCAGTCCGCTACATTCACTCGCATCATGGTATCGCCTGTCTGGCGGATGTGGAAGCCGCTGTGGCGTTGGCGAAAGCCGTCATCGACACTGTGAGCGCGGCGGACGTGGACGGTTTGTAATGGAATCCCCATGGAGAACGCTGGGGCCAATCGACGCGGTCTTGAAGCGCAATCATCTGCGGATGCTTCTGGGCGTGGTCCTGCTTGCGGGTGCGGTGCTTTTCCCGATCCTCATGAATACAGTATTCAAGTCCGCCGGGCCGAAGCCGTTAACCGAAACAACGCTGATCAACGAACAGGCGAAATATGAGATCCAGCTGTGCACCGAGGAGTTTGCCAGCAGCAGCGACGGCTACAAGACCAATCATTATTATTTAGCGTCCGACGGGTTATCCTGGCGGATTGTGATGCTGAGCGAAGCGACGGCGAAACGCTGCGGGCCGATCATTGATTACAGCTACGGCGACACGGACATCGCGCCGCTGCCGTTGGTGGTTGAAGGCTTAAGCGCAGCGATCCCGCAGCAGCTGCAGGAGTACGCGCTGGAAGTCGTGCAGATGCTGATCAACGAGAACGCCGATCTGACGACGCTGCAGGATGAAATCGGTTCGCTGATGTTAGTCGAGGGTGCGCAGCATGCCTTTCCCTTAGCCAACGTTCTGATTTTGATCGGCCTGGGCATGGCCGGCGTACTGCTGATCTTAAGCGGCCGCTACAACAAGAAAACGGCTCGCCAGCAGCTGGAAGAAGCTGACGAAAAAGGCTTGTATGAGCGTCTGGCGGACGACTTTGAGCAGGCGGCTTATTATCCTTCATTCAAGCTGATCGTCCATCACGGCGTGCTGCTGGAGACCGGAAAAACGCTTCGGATGCAGACGTTAGCGCCAATCCTGCGGCTGCGCTGCCGGCGGCGGTTTGAGAGCTTTCAGATGCCGATGATGATGCTGCAGGCGCAGCGCAGTGACGAACCGGACCGCTGGGTCACGTTGGTTTCCGCGCACAACAGCGGCCGCAGCGTCGACGAGATGAACCGGCTGATCGATCAGATACTGAGCGAAAACCCGGCGATTCAATGGATTGAAGAAGAACTGAATGCTTGAAATTGCACTTTCCTTAGGCTTGGGCATAAGGAAAGTTTTTTTTCTGTCGAAACCGGTTTGCGGCGGGATCCGGGGATAGAAAAGCGAGGGGATTTCTGCTAGAATAGCAAAGGTGATAAAACATGAAAGTTGTGCTAACCACGCTCAACGCCAAATATATCCATAAAAATCTGGCGCTGCGCTGGCTGTATGTCAGCCGGATTCCGGAGGCGGATGTCGAGCTGATGGAATTTGTGATCAAGGATGATCTGGAACGGATCAGCGATCAGATCGCTTCGCGGCAGCCGGAGGTGATCGGAATTTCGGTCTATATCTGGAATGCGGATTTGACCCGGAAATGGATTGCGATTCTCAAGCGCAAGCTGCCTCATGTCCGAATTCTGATCGGCGGCCCGGAGGTTTCCTATCAATGCGAAGACTGGCTGGACACCGGGATTGAAGCGGTGCTGCGGGGCGAAGGCGAGAAGACGTTCTGGCAGGCGGTGCGCCGGGAAGCGGATATCGACGGGTTAGTCAGCCGCAGTTACGTCAGTCCGGTTGCTTACGCGCGGGTGGACCTGAACTGGCTGGAAACCTTGGAAAGTCCTTACTGGCTGGCGATGGACGAGGAAGCGATGGCGCATCGCTACCTCTATCTTGAAACCTCGCGGGGTTGTCCGTATCATTGTGCGTACTGCCTGTCCTCGGCGGACAACCGTGTGCGGATGTTTTCGGAAGCGTATGTCCTGCGGCAGCTGGCGCCGCTGGCAGAGCGGACGGTCAAGCAGGTGAAGTTTTTAGACCGGACGTACAACGTGATGCCCGAGCGGGCGCTGCGGATCGCACGGTTTATTGAAACGCTGCCGCCTTCGATCAACTTCCAGTTTGAGGTTGTCGCCGATACGATCAGCGAAGCGATGCTGGATTTCTTTGAACAGGAAGCCGATCCGGCCCGCTACCGCTTTGAAATCGGCGTGCAGTCGCTGAATTCCAAAACCCTGGAAGCGGTGGACCGGCGGCAGGACAACCAGCGTCTGCTTGAGGTCACAAGCCGGCTGTTAAAGCGCGGCTACGTCTGTCATCTGGATCTGATCGCGGGGCTGCCGTATGAGGATCGGGCCAGTTTTGAACAATCCTACAACGGGTTGTTCGCCGTGTGTCCCAGCGAGCTGCAGGTCGGCATCCTGAAATTATTGAAGGGGACGGCGATGATCGCACGCGCACCGGCTTGGGGCATGGAATTTGAAGCGCAGACGCCGTATACCGTGACGAAGACGGCGTGGCTGAGTGAAGTGGATCTGGCGGAAGTGGAGTGCGTGCATCTGGCAACGGAAAAGCTGCTCAACAGCGGCCGCTGCCGGGCATGTTTACAGAGCGTCTTTGCGGAGCATCCTCAGTTAAGCGCTTATGCCCTGATGGCGCAGGCCGGGGCGCGGCTGCAAGCGCTGCCCCATCCGTATCAGCTGAAAGATCTCTATGAGCTGCTGATCGAGGTGTTAACACCGCTGGTGGGAGAGCCGGAAGCGCAGGCGCGGGTCAATACCGATTATCTGATGCAGTCTGTCCACCGCCAGAAGCCGCTGGCGATCCGGCATCTCAGCGCCGAGGAGCGCAAGGAAATCCGCAGGAATTTAGTTCAGCGGATGGATTTTGACGAGCAGCAGGTTTATAATTATACCCAAATTGACGTCGGCTGGCAGGCCGGCGGCATTCAGATTCAGATCGTGCTGGCCGTTCCCGGACAGCCGGTGCGGCGGATCTGGCTCAGTGAGGAGGAACAACAAGAATGGATAAAATCGTAATTGCGTCGGGCAATCAACATAAGATTGAGGAATTCCGCACGCTGTTTGCGCCGCTGGGGATCACCGTGATCGGCATGAAGGAATGCGGCACGTTTGCCGAACCGGAGGAAACCGGAACGACGTTTGCGGCCAACGCCGTAATCAAAGCCGAAGCGCTGTGCGCGCAGCTGGGCTGCACTGTGATTTCCGATGATTCCGGACTGGAAATCGACGCGTTAAACAAGGAACCCGGCGTGTATTCGGCCCGTTATCTGGGCCATGATACAAGCTACGAAATCAAGAACCGGAATCTGATCGAGCGCGTCAGCGGCCAGGCGGACCGCACCTGCCGGTTTGTCTGTGCGATCGCCTTGGCGCGCCCGGGCAGGCCGACCGAGGTGTTTGAGGGAACGGTCGAAGGGACAGTCGCGTTCCAGCCCGCCGGGGGTAAGGGCTTTGGCTACGATCCGATTTTCTATTATCCGCCGCTGTGCAAAACACTTGCTGAGGCAAGTGAGGAAGAAAAGAATCAGGTCAGTCACCGCGGCAAGGCGATGCGCTTGTTAATGGAGTATTTACATCATGAAGAAAACTGATTCGTTTCTTGTCAAGGCGCTGCAGGCGGTCTGGTCGGTGGCGCTCATCGCCGTGCTGATTTTGACATCGGTTGATCTCAACTGCTTCAGCCGGCCGTTTTACGCCGATCAATACCGCCAGCTGAACACTGCGCAGACGATCGGCATGAGTGAGGAAGATCTGGATTTAACGACCGACGTGCTGCTGGACTATACCCAGGGCAAGCGCGGGAATCTGGACGTGCAGGCCGTCATCGGCGGTCAGGTGCAGGAGGTTTTCAATCAGCGGGAAAAAGACCACATGGTCGACGTTCAGGCACTCTATCTCAACGCGATGAGCGTGCGGAACCTGGCGGCGGCGATCGTGATCGTGGGATTGGGTCTGTTGGTGATGAAAAAGGATAAGGCACTGCGGCGGCAGACAGCGAAGATGTTTTTAAAAACCTCGGCGGTGCTGATGGGCCTGGCGGGGGCGCTGGCGTTCTACGCGTTTCTCGATTTCAACGAATTCTGGACGATGTTCCACCACATCTTTTTCCGCAACGACCTGTGGCTGCTCGATCCCAATACCGACGTCTTGATCATGATGGTTCCGGAAACCTTTTTCTTCAATCTGGTATTCCGGATTCTCGGCGGATTCGGGCTGGGCTATCTGGTCTGTCTGGTCTTGGCCTGGTTTGAAAGCAAAGGAGGCGTTCAAGCGTGATTCATGTTGTTTTATATGAGCCGGAGATCCCGCAGAATACCGGCAATATCATGCGGACCTGCGTCGCAGCAAACTGCCGGCTGCATTTAATCGAGCCGCTGGGTTTTTCGTTAGACGAACAGAAGATCCGCCGTTCCGGGATGGATTACCGGGAAAAGCTGCAGATGAGCGTCTATCCGGATTGGGCGGCGTTCTGCGCGCAAAATCCGGACGGGGAGTTTTACTTCTTAACCCGCTATGGCAAGCAGCCGCCGGCCAGTTTTGACTATACCCGGACGGAAAAGGATATTTATCTGGTGTTCGGCCGCGAAAGCACAGGCATTCCCAAGGCGATCCTGCGCGATCATCTGGACCGCTGCGCACGGCTGCCGATGGTTGCCGACGCCCGCAGCCTGAACTTGAGCAACTGCGTCGCGATCTGCGTCTATGAAGTGCTGCGCCAGCTCGATTATCCGGGCTTAAGCAAAACGGAGCACATCAAGGGAGAGGACTGGCTGTTGGTATGATTACGCTGTTCAACCGTCTGCTTCAAACCGAAAAACGCCGGATCTGTATTTTGTTCTGCGCCGGCTGTTTCTGCGCGGCCGTGTTTGCCTTTGCCAACGCCCGGTTGGGGTATTTGTTAGTCCAGCTGCGCAGCATTGAGGATGTGCTGGCGCTGACGCACCATCCCTGGGTAGAGGGAACGTGGCTGGGGCGGACGATCCTGAATCTGTTGGCGACGCCGCTGGCCTTTTCCGACTGGCTGAGCAGTGCGGCAACGGCGCTGGCCTGGCCGCAGATCGGCTTTCTCCTGGTCGCCGCGATGTTTTTCACCCAGCGCGGCAAGGATAAAAATATCCGTCGCAAACGAAGGGGCTTAGGCTGCTTGATCGGATGTGAGCTGGTCATGGTAATCGCCGGCGGTTTTTTTGTAACGCGCAGCTATTTTTCCCTCACCACGCTCAAAGCGATCCAGCAGTTTGCCTATGCCGGGATCGCCGTGGGGTCGTTGGCGACGCTGCAGCTGATGCTGGCGCTGATTCAGATTCCCTTAGCGCTCTACCGCGATTTTCTGGCGCCGGAGAATGTGAAGTCATAGTGAGTTCCAGCGAAAAACAATTCGCATAGATCATAAGAAATTCAAGAAGTCCTTAAGCCGGTTCGCTGCTTTGCTTTCGGGCTTTTTTTTATTCTTTATTCTACAATCTCCGTATCCGGCAATCGTTGAGCAGGGCGGGGGAAACTGGGGTGGGATTCTAACGATGAAGAATTTCGTAAATCGGACGATCTCTTACTGCGTCCTTCCTCATCTATGGTAAAATAAAAGCATCACAAAGTCAGGAGGAACGGTATGGAGATCAAAGAAAGCTGGATCGCGGAACAGGCTGTCAACGCGAACGCACTGAAGAATGCGAAAGCGCTTGTTCAGAGCGGTAAATTTGTCAGGCTGGTTCGCAGCGAGGACGATACTTTTTATATGGGGGAATGCCAGGGCAGCGGCAGTTCTAATTATACGACGTCCGCCGATTTTCTGGACCCGGCGCATCCGGTATTCCGATGCAGCTGTCCGAGCCGGCAGTTTCCGTGCAAGCACAGCCTCGGCTTGTTGTACGCGATAGCTCAAAAAGCGGCGTTTGAAACGGGCGCGATCCCGGAGGATATCCTCAGAAAGCGCGAGCGGCTGGCGAAGCGGAGCACCCAGGCGGAAACGGAAGCCGAACCGCCGCAGGCAAAGCCGAAGAAAACGAAGAAGACGGCGAATAACAAGCGCTGGCTGAAGCAGCTGGAAGGCCTGGACGTCTGCGACAGAATGCTGCGGGATCTCGTGCGCAGCGGCGTAAGCGCGTTTGTCAACAATTCGCTTAAGGATTACGAAGCGCTGGCGAAGCAGATGAACGATTATTATCTGCCCGGCATTCAGCGCCAGCTTGTGACGCTGATCGCGGCAGCGCGCACCGCTCAGACTTCAGAGGGAACTTACGACGCGGTGTTTACCGAACTTTTGCGGCTGAACCAGACGGTAAAGCAGGGCCGGCAGTATCTGAACAAGAAGCTTCAGGATCAGCCGGTGACTCCGGAGGAAAAGGGAATAGAAGAGGGACTCGGCACGATCTGGAATCTCAGCGATTTGAAGGAACAAGGCTTTGAGATCGGGGAACAGTCCCTGATTCAGCTCGGCTTCCGCGTGCGCTATGATTCAGCGCATCAGGAAACCGTGGAGGAAGGGTTCTGGTTTGTCTATCCGCTCAATGAAATTCATAAAACGATTCATATCCGACCGAAAAAGGCGGAGAAATACATCCGGGAAGAAGACAGCGTATTGATGAAAATCAAGGCGCCCGCGGTTTACCTGTACCCCGGCGCCGGCAACCGCCGGCTGCGCTATGAAGAAACGAGGACAACTGAGCCGCTGAACGGGGACGATTACGCCCGGATCCGGCAAGCCGCCGGCGAAACGTTGGAAACGGTGATCAAGGACGTTAAAAACAAGCTGAAAAATCCCTTCGTCAAAAATGAAGTCGCAGCGCTGATCGCGTATGCCGAGATCCGCCGCCAGGACGAGGGATTTGTGATGTTGGACCGGCAGGGTGAGGCGCTGGCGCTTTCGCCGCTGGAGGGAATGTCGTTGATGGCGCTGACGGCGCTGCCTGAACAGAAATTGTTGGCAGACCAATGCGCGCTTCTCTTGTTTTCCTACGAAGCTCAAACCCACCGGCTCATCGCGAAGCCGATGAGTTTAATCAGTGCCGAACACATCGTCCGGCTGTTGTACTAGGAGGTGGCGGAAATGATCCTGCAACTTTTATTTGATCTGCAAGCCCGGCTGCGGACGGGACTGGCGGCGGGCGGCACGATTCTGCTCAGCGACCCGCGGCTGCCGGAATTACAGAAAAAGGTCGGCGTGCTCGCTGCGAAATCCCCGGTGTTCCAGCGGCTTTACAATTTGCTTCAAAGTCTGGCGGACGACACCGAGTTGTTTGCGGACCGGCTGTTGGAAACGCTGTCGCTGTTGGAAGCGATGCTGATCACCCAGGCGGATTGGAAAACGGACGCCGCCGGTGAAGCGATCATTCTGCCGGCGGAAAAAGCCTATACCGACATCCGCTATTCCCAGCTGAAACCGTTAATTCAGGCTTTGACGACAACCGGAAGCGGCCGCTACGAAATTATTGAAAAAACATATCAGCATCATCCTGAACGGTTCGCGGACTACCGCGTGCTGCCGGCGCTGATCGCGGACCTGGACGACGCGTATGGCGAACTGGCTGAGCTTAACGAACAGATTCTGCGCGCCTGCGGGGCGGGGATCGTTCCGTTTTTAAAGGAAGGCTTCGATCCCGCCGGCAAGAAGGCGATGCTGCGGCGGATCCGGCTGATTGTTGATCTGGCGGGAAACCGGGAAAATGCGTTTTACCAGGCGATGGTTCCGCTGGCCCAGCCGGCGATTTTGAAGGAAATCATCCGGGGACTGGCCTGCGATCCGGACAACCTTGATCTTTTGATGCGGATTGCCAATAACGAAAAGGGGAAGCTGAAAGAAACTGCGCTGTACGCCCTGACACGTATCCGCGATCCGAAGGTCGACGCGTTTTTGTTGGAAAAGATTCGTAAAAACAGCCGTTTTCTGCACTATGCCGGCTATACCAACGATCCTGAGATCACCGCGCTCGTCTGCGCCAGCGTGAAGGAACAGCTGCAGTCTGTGCTGGAAGCTCAGGCGCTGCCTACGCTCGATGCGGAAAAGGCGCTGATCGAGTCCTTGAAGCTTCTCGCCTATAAAACCGGTCCGGCCATCACGGAGCTGGTGAGCTGGATTCTCGATCAGGACGCTGCGTTCAGCGCGGTCCGCGATCATCAAAAAAAGCCGTTCCGCACGCATATCCGCTTTGCGCGGGTCAGGCCGTTAGCGTATCTGGTGGCCGGCAGCTGCGAGCGGACGCTGAGTGAAATCGTATTGGAAATCGTGTTCACCAGCTGGCTGGCAGATCAAAACGCCGCGGCCGAAGCGCTGATCAAGACGCTGGTTCAGCGCTGGCCGGACAAAGCCGCCGCGCTGTATGCCCGGATGCGTCTGATTCAGAACTTCGAGCAGGCTTACGGGGAATTGACGGAAGCGTTTGCCGGTCAGCCGCGTTCCTTTTTCAATCAGCTCTGGGCCTGTGTGGAATACGATGAGGCTTTAAAGCAATACGTTTACCGCAGCGCCTTGATCGCCAATCCGCTTCAGGAAGACACGGCGGTCATTCCGTTAGGGAAGACACTTGATCTGCGCTGGATCGACCTGTTAACGGGTCAGCGGAACGTGGAGAAGGGACTGTTTAAGAAAACCACTGTCAAAGTTTACGGCGCGGAGGATCCGTTAGGCAGCAGCGTGCTGGTGCATCTGGCCGATCCGGAAAACGAGCTTCTGAAGCAGAAGCTTTCCGATTATTTTGATCAACGCCGCCAGACGGCAGGGCACTTGTATTTTAAACAAGTTTACGGACTGCCGCTGAAAGAGGAACTGCTTGCCTATTTAAAACACAGCGCTTTCGGTCCGGGGCAGATGGCGATGATGACGCGAGCTTTCTGCCGCCCGCGCGAAGCAGTCCCGGTCTTAAACGAGCTGCAGGACGATTGGAAGAAAAAACGGCCGAACGCCCAGTTGTGGGAGTTCTACGTGCTGGAAAGTGCGATCACGCAATGTGAAGAAAGCGAGGATGAATAATGGAAAATCAGAAATTTCAACGGCTGCCGGCCGAAATCTTGTATCAAACGGAGCTGGATACGTTAATCGCCAACGAACAATACCCGGTTCCGCCCGGCTGGAACATGTCGCCCCGTTCCGTCTTCACCTATATCTGCGGCGGGCGCAGCGGCAAGCTCGAGATCACGCCGAAATACATCGGCAACCCGCGTTTAGTTGAAATCGCGATCGCGACGCTGGTCACCGACCGGGCGCTGCTTTTGATCGGCGAGCCGGGCACGGCGAAGTCGTGGCTAAGCGAGCATCTGTGCGCGGCGATCAACGGCGATTCGACAAAAGTGATCCAGGGCACCGCCGGCACCAGTGAGGAAGCGATCCGCTATTCGTGGAACTACGCGATGCTGATCGCCAAGGGTCCCAGCGAGGAAGCGCTGGTCAAAAGTCCGCTGCTGCACGCGATGGAAAGCGGCAGTCTTGTGCGCTTTGAGGAAATCAGCCGCTGCGCCAGCGAGGTCCAGGACGCGCTGATCTCGATCCTGTCGGAAAAACGGGTGTCGGTGCCGGAGCTGAATCTGGAAATTCCGGCGCAGAAAGGGTTCTCTTTGATCGCTACCGCAAACACCCGCGACAAGGGCGTCAACGAGATGTCGGCAGCTTTAAAACGGCGGTTTAACATCGTTGTGCTGCCGGCGCCGGGCGATTTGAAGACGGAGATGGAGATCGTTACCCAGCGGGTTGGCCAGCTGTCGGGATCGCTGGGCCTGCAGGCGAAAATGCCGGATCAGGACATTGTCGAACAGGTCGTCACGATCTTCCGCGAGCTGCGCGCCGGGGCGACGCTGGACGGTAAGCTGAAAGTGAAAACGACCTCCGGCGTCTTGTCCTCCGCCGAGGCGATTTCGCTCTTGGCGAACAGTATGGCGCTGGCGGCGAGCTTTGGGGATGGAAAAATCCGCGCCGCGGATGTGGCCGCGGGCTTGCAGGGAGCGATCGTCAAGGATGAAGCGAAAGACGGCGTGGCGTGGAAGGACTATCTGGAAAATATTCTGAAGAAGAAAGGCCTGGCCTATTATGAGCTCTATCACGCATGCATGGAGCTGAATAAATAATGGCGGCGGTTTTCGGCGTCCGTCATCTCTCGCCGGCCTGTTCGCTCCATCTGAGTGCGTTTCTTGATCAGCTTCAGCCCCAGGTCGTCCTGATCGAAGGTCCGAGCGACTGCAGCGATTTCATCGAAGCGATCGTCAGCGCGGAACTGACGCCGCCGTTTGCGATCATGGCGTACACTGACACAACGCCGGTCCGCTCGGTTTTATATCCGTTTGCGTGCTATTCGCCAGAGTATGTCGCGATGCAATGGGCGCATGCCCATCAGGTACCGTGTGCGTTTATGGATCTGCCTGCCGCGGCGTTTCTGGTGCAAAACGACACGCCGGACAAACCGCAGGCAAACGATCAGGCGCAGGATCAGGCCATGGATTTGAAGCTGGATGAAGAGGATCGTTGGGAACGGATGTTTGAGCATGAAACGGACGGGGCGAAGTTTGCCGAAGCGCTGGCACTGTTCGCGCATCATCTGCGCCAGCTTCAGCCGCCGGATGCGCTGACGCTGCGCCGTGAGGCGTTTATGCGCGGAGTCATCGATCATTATATTCAAAGCGGAATCGACGCGGAACGAATTGCGGTGATCTGCGGCGCGTACCATGGCGAAGGTCTTGAAACACCGCAGGCTTGCGGACAAGCAGAAAAGCTTCCGGCGCTGTCCGTCCGGCGAACGCTCATGCCGTATTCCTATTTCCGGCTGGCCTCGCTCTCCGGTTATGGTGCCGGCAACAAAGCGCCAGCCTACTATGAACAACTCTGGCAGTATGGACGCAAGGGGCACCCTGATCAGGCGGCCGCGGCTTACTTGTCGCAATTATCGTTTTATCAGCGCAAACATGGCTATCCTTGTTCCACCGCCCAGGTCATCGAAGCGCTGCAGTTGGCGCAGAGTCTGGCCGCGCTGCGGCAGGAAGCGACGCCTTCTTTGCAGGATTTAAAGGATGCCGCGATGGCCTGTATGGGCGAGGGGCGCCCGACAGTTTTAATGGAAGCTTTTGTCGATACGGAAATCGGCACGGCGATCGGAAGTCTTCCCCAGGGTCTGTCGCAGACGGCGATTCAGAATGATTTTTATCAGGCGCTGCGGACGTTGAAGCTGCAGCGCTACAACACGCTGACAGCGAATTTACTGGAACTGGATCTGCGGGAGAAGACCACGGTGAAGACGGAAGCGTCCGCGTTTCTCGATCTGCGCCGGTCGATGTTTCTGCATCGGCTGCGGGTGCTCGGCGTTCCGTTTGGCACGCTGCGGCCAAAAACTCAGGCCCGCGGCGATTGGAAGGAAAGCTGGGATTTGAAGTGGAGCAGTACGGCGGAGATCACGTTGATTGAAGCATCGCTGTCCGGCGACAGCGTCGCTTCCGCCGCTCAGTTTGTGCTGCGTGAACAGCTGGCCCGTGCGCAGCAGCTCAGCGAATGCGCGGCGGTCGTGGAAGAAGCGTTTCTCTGCGGCCTGCAGGAAAGTCTTGACGATGCTTTAAAAGCGGTGCAGGCGCTGGCGATTGATTCCTCGGCCTTGGAGGAGATCGTCAAGACGGCGCGCCGGCTGAGCACGCTGCTGCGGTTTGGTTCGCTGCGGCGAATGGACAGTACGGCGATTGAGCCGTTGTTTCACCAGCTGTTTTACCGCGCGCTGCTGCTCTGTCCGGGCAGCTGCCAGTGCGATGGCAAAGCCGCCCGCGGCGTCATGGAAGCGCTGGGTTCCATCAATGAGCTGTCGATTCTGCACGATCATTACATGGAGGAAACCTGGCTGGACGTCTTAACGGAATTATCCGGCCGCGACGACGTCCATCCGCTGTTAGGCGGCTATGCGGCGGCGATCCGGCTGGAACGGGGGCTGTTGGCGGAAGCAGAGTTGGAGCAGTGGATAAGCTATCGGCTGTCGCCGGGGGTGCCCGCGGAAATCGCGGCGGCCAGCTTTGAGGGCCTGATGCTGCGCAATCATTATGCCCTGATCGCCCGCGCGTATCTGTGGCGGCAGCTCGACGAATACATCGCCAGTCTGTCCGATCCGGATTTCCAGCGTATTCTGCTGGTTTTGCGGCGGGCATTCGGTACGTACAGCGCCGCGGAAAAGCAAGCGGTCGCGCAGAATCTGGGCAGTCTGTGGCAGCTGGATGAAGACAGCGTTGCGGAAGTGCTCAACGACGAGTTAAAACAAGAGGAACAAGATCTTCTGAGCGAACTGGAAGATTTTGATTTTGGTGAATTCTGATGGATACTCAACAAAAATTAACGCGCTGGCGGTTAATCCTCGGCGTTCAAACAGAGTCTGAATTTCAAAAGCTGGATCCCGATTTTAAGCTGGACCGCCGCGGTCTGGCGCTGGATGCCGCACTGGCGGCGGTGTATGGCGGAATCGGGGAAGCCGCGGGCAGCGGAGCCGGCCTGGGCCCCAGCCATCCGCAGATCACAAAGTGGCTGAAGGACATCCGCTCGCTGTTTGATCCGGATCTGGTCAAGGTCATTCAGCAGGATGCGATCGAACGGAAAGGCTGGAAGCAGCTGTTGATGGAGCCGGAGCTGCTGGAACAGCTGGAACCGGATTTGGAAATGGCCAGCGTATTGCTTACGTTAAAAGATCTGATCCCGGCGAAGTCGAAGGATCAGGCGCGCGCCTACATCCGTAAAATTGTCGAGCTGATCAACCGTCAGCTGGCCTCACAGCTGCAGCGGTGCGTGCATGCCGCCCTGGCGAAGCAGGAGCATTCCCCGCTGCCCAGCGCCGCGGCGATTGATTTTCCTTATACCGTGCGCAAAAATCTGAAGCACTATTCGCCTGCGCTGCAGACGATCGTGCCGGAGCGCGTCTATTTCTTTGACCGCAAGCAGAAAAGCAACCGCTGGCATGTGATTCTGGATATTGATCAGAGCGGTTCCATGTCCAGCTCGATCCTCTATTCCTCCGTTACGGCCTGCATTTTGGCGAGCATGAACGCGGTGCGCACGCACGTCGTGGCGTTTGATACGACGATTGTCGATCTCAGCGAGCTGTGCAGCGATCCGGTCGAGCTGCTTTACGGTTTCCAGCTGGGCGGGGGAACCGATATCCATAAATCGGTAAAATATTGCGAGCAGCTGATTGAGGAGCCGAACAAAACAATCTTCTTCTTGATTTCCGATCTGGATGAGGGCGGCAATCACGCCGGACTGCTTCACCGGCTGCAGGCGATGAAGGAAAGCGGTGTGACCGTGATCTGCCTGTTGGCGATTCAGGATGGCGGCAAGCCGTATTACAACCAGGATATGGCCCAGCGCGTGGCCAATCTCGCGATTCCCTGTTTTGCCTGCACACCCCAGCGGCTGCCGGAGCTGCTTCAGGCGGTTTTCCAGAAACAGGATCTGGCCCGGTTCGGCTGATTCGCTTAAAAAGCGGCAAGGTTGGCGACGATCCTTTCCGCTAAGTTGGTGAACAATTTAGTTTTGCGTGAAAGTATAGAAAAAAGCAGGGATTTTGCCCTGCTTTTTTCTATACCGGAGAGTTGATTCCGGCAGCCCTGATTTGAGTTAAGGAGGAAAACTTAGAACTCTTTCAGGTTAGAGAACTTCGTGTTCGGATCGCCATCGTTCTTAGAACGGATGTGCTGCTTTCCGTCACGGCCTGTAAACAGCATCGCGCCCTCGATCTTGCCCTGTTCGATAGCTTCGATCGCCATCTCATAGTCATAGACCTTGCCTGTGTTGGACTTAAATTCACACAGGTTTCCTTCGTTGTTCTTACGAACAGCGACGAAACGTTCTTTGCTGGATTCAGTTTTCTCGTTTTTTCTTGCCATATTTATCGCCTCCTGACATTATTCTGAGCCCGGCCAGCATAAATATACTTGAGGTGATATTGTGAAATTCTGGAAATTTGCGGCTGCGGATTTGTCGACAGTACTGATCGATCAGCCGCCCCATGCCGAATCGGCGTCCCGGATTCTGAGCGGGGGGCTGGGTATCGGCGGCGATCAGCTGGCGGGCGTTGGCGAACAGGCTGAAGAAGGAAGCGTTCTGCTCGATGCGCAGGGCAATGACGGCCCCTCGCTCTTGTCCGCGGTGCTGGCCAAGGCAGTCTGGCAGAAACGCATGCAGAATCAAGCTCAGGGCACGATTCGGACGCCGGACCGCTGGATCAGCTGGTTTATCGAGAAAAATGGAATCGCGCTGTGCCTGCCGCGTCCGCAGGTTACGAAAGACTTCATCGGCTATTATGGTCAGCATGAATGCCGCGGGGAGGGGATTCTGCCCTGGGATCCGCCGGATCATGCGGTGCATCGCTGGCGGCTGATCGACGCGCAGTCCTTTTATCTGGATTCCAGCGTGCCGGTGCAGGGACGAATCTGCAGCAGTGCGGAAGGGGCGCTGTGCGCCTATGCCTGCCTGCGGAAAGACAGACTGCTTTCCGGTCCGGCGTTAGCGTTGTGCGAGGGCGGACGGTTCTGGATCCGGCCGCAGGGGAAGGCGCTGATCCTGACGACGCCGGTTTTTTTCATCGCCGAGGGTTCTCTATTTGAAAATTAACCTGAAGTCCAGTATAATAGGCGTCAGAGGTGATGGAAAATGATCGAAAACGTCAATGACTTCTTATCTGTTGCCTTTCTCGCGCTTCTTTTAATCATTGCGGCGTTTCAGGTCGTCAAGCATTTCAGCTCGCGCCACGCGCGGCGGATTATGGATCTGGAGCGGGATTACTATATCCAGGATTTTGAAGAAGACGAATAGGAATCCGATCATAAAATCAGACTCAAAACGGCAAACGTACAGGAGGTAAACATGCTGATTCAGGAAATTACATCTGCCAATGCGCCGAAAGCGATTGGCCCGTACACCCCGGCGGTGAAGCTGGGCGACTTTGTTTATATGTCCGGCCAGATTCCGGTGGATCCGGCCAGCGGCGAAATCGTCGCGGGCGGCATCCAGGAACAGACTCACCAGGTATTAAAGAATATCGAAGCGCTGTTGGCGGAGATGAATCTGGAAATGCGCCACATCGTCAAGACGACGGTCTTCATGACCGACCTGGGCGAATTCAATGCGATGAACGAGATTTATGCCACGTATTTTGACCGGCCGTATCCAGCCCGTTCCACGGTGCAGGTTGGCGCGCTGCCGAAAGGCGCGAAGGTTGAGATCGAATGCCTGGTCATCGACACGCTCGTCTATGAACGCCAGATGCAGGGCGGCTGCGGAGGCTGCGGCGGGGGCTGCTCCTCGGATGAAGGCGGCTGCTGCGGCGGTGACTGCTGCGGAGAATAACCTAACACAAAAATTGGACTGAGGCTTCTCTATAAGGATTGTTTTGTCTTTGAACAATCAAAAAACAGGGAAATTGCAGCGGAAATTCCGGTTTTTACTCTCGCTTTGCGGGAGTTTTTTTATGTTTTTTTCAAGCGGTAAGAATAAATTGAAAATAGAATGTTAAAACTGCCAGCCGGGTATAAATAGAGCTGACGGGTTTGTATGAATTATGCGAATAAAATAAAAATTTGCCTGCCCAGTGTGTAACAGAAATATTTACGAAGAACGAGAAAAAAACAGGATTTTTTAAATTTTCTGCAATGATTACTAGTGACGGATCACTCACCAAAGCATTAAAAAGGGGAATTTATGAGAGACTTATTACTACTTTACTACGATTCAGCAAACTGCTGCACGATTGCGGTCCATTTCGATGGGACAATCAGCGCACTGCCGGACAAACCGGTAAAATGGCTGCGCCGCTGGTGCGTCGAAGCGGGAAGCAGCCTGGAAGGGCGGCTGGATGGTTACCGTAAGAAAATGGGAATCATCCAGAAACCGGCGCTTTATATCGGCGGCTATCCGCCCCAGATCTTTATTCCGACCGTGTCCATGGAGCGCGATGACTGTCTTTACCTGCGGGCTGACCGCATTCGCAAGATTATGAGCGATGACGGGATCGCCGTGGTTTGTTTTGATACCGGCGTTGTTTACCGGATACCGGTCTGCGCCCGCAGTCTGCGTCAGCAGCGCAACCGCAGCCTGCAATATTTGGAAATGTTGAACGGCCTGCGGTGAATCAGACGATGATGTTTGTCATAGAATGAAACGATGAGGAGGAAATTATGACGAAGATCAATCTGATATTCAACGAAAATCGGAATATTCAAAAAGAACAGTCCCGGCTGGAACGGATGGGGCTGAAGGACGAACTGGCAATCGTCAGCGACGAGCATCTTCTCGCTTCAGCAAAACCAGATCAAGTTTACTACGACAGCCAGCGCAAGTGCGGCTGTTTCTGGTCGGGCATCCTTGATAACGAGGACGAGCTGCGGTCACTGTGGAGCCAATACCGGCCGCAAAGCACAGGCAACAGTGCGAAAATGTTGGCGCAGCTGTATGAAATTTTAAGTGAGAAGTTGTTTGAAAAGCTCGACGGCTGTTTCGTGATCGTGTTTGTCCAGGGTCATCAGCTGCATATTGTGCGCGACCCAATGGGTGTGAAAACGTTGTATTATACGCGCAAGCCGGATGGGGAATGGCTGTTCTCCGATCAGATCAAGGGATTGTTTGCCGAGGGCAGCCGCATGCCGGTCGTCAACCGGGCCGCGCTTCTGGAGCTGTTTGCGTTAGGGCCGTCACATACCGAAGGGCAGACGTTCTATAAGAACATCGCGGAGCTGCCGATGGGGTATGCGCTGCTGATCCGCGACCGCAAGGAAAGCCTGCACGAATACTTTGAACTGAACGTGCACCGGCACAACGAGGATCTGGCGGCGACGGCGGCGCATGTCCGGCAGATGGTCAGCGATTCGCTGAACCGTCAGTGCGCAGCCTCGGACGTGCACGCGGCGTTTCTTTCCGGTGGTTTAGACAGCAGCATTCTGTGCGCGCTGGCGGCAAAGCACGGACCATTAACGACATACTCGCTGGATTATGAGGGCAACGCGCAGTATTTCAAGGGCTATGCGTATCAGACGACGCGCGACAACGAGTATATCGACGCGATGATCGAGCGGTATGCGTTCGATCATCATCCGCTAGTCATCGCCCAGCGCGAATGCGCGGACTTGCTGGAACCGGCGATGATCGGCCGTGATGGTCCCGGCATGGCGGATGTCGATTCCAGCCTGTTGTGGATGTACGGCAAGGTCAGGGAACAGAATGGTTCGGTGCTGACGGGTGAATGCTCGGACGAGCTGTTCGGCGGTTATCCGTGGTTTTACCGCAGCGATCTGGTCAGTCTGAAATCTTTTCCATGGCTGCAGTCGCTGCCGCAGCGTGTGAAGCTGCTGCGCGCGCCGATGAACGAGCTGGACTATGAGGGCGCGATGCGTTCCGCTTACTGGGCGACCGTTCAGCGGGCGCCGAAGGATCCGTTTGACAGCGAACAGGATCAGCGGGCCAAGCTCATGACGTATCTGACTGTGCATTGGTTTATGCAGACGCTGGTGCAGCGCCAGGAAGCGATGGCGGCTCTGACAGGCTTGACCGTGCGGGCGCCGTTCTGCGACGCGAAGCTCTACCAATATCTGTATAACGTGCCGTGGTCAATGAAATTTTATAAAGGTGAAGAGAAGGGACTTTTGCGGCTGGCGTTTGAAGACATCCTGCCGGCCAAGGTCGCGCACCGCAAGAAAAACCCGTATCCGAAGACCTATCATCCGGAATATACCCAGCGTGTCAAGGACCGTCTGCAGGCACTGATCAACGATCCTGAGTGCCGTCTGTGCGAGCTGCTGGAGCCGGCGGGATTGCAGGAATTGATCGACACCGACGGCGGCAGTTTTGCCAAACCGTGGTTCGGTCAGCTGATGATGGGGCCGCAGCTGCTGGCGTATTTTATCCAGCTGGAACTGTGGCTGCGCCGCTACCAGATCCGCATCGAATTCTAAGATTTCAGATTCCTGTCTTTTTGGCTTGAAAGACAAAATAAAGATGATAAAATGAGGAATGGAAAAAAAGAGGAGATTTTATGTCAAACCAAGCCAAAAAGGACTGTAAAACACTGATTGCAGTCATTCTTTCCGCCTTTGTCTACGCGCTGGCGATGAAAGCTTTCGTCGAGACCGGCAATCTGTTCCCGGGCGGCTTCGCCGGCCTGTCCCGCATGTTCAGCATGTCGCTGTCGAAATTCGGCGGGATTACGATTCCGTTCAGCGTCTTCTACTTCCTGCTGAACATTCCGCCGACATTGTTAGTCTACAAATATGTCGGCCACCGCTTCACGATCTTTTCCGTGCTGCAATACTCATTAACCAGCTTGTTTACAGAGTTGCTTCCGACCTTTCCGATCACCAGCGACATGCTTTTGATCGCGGTGTTCGGCGGCATCTTGGGCGGTCTGGCAATCTCAATCGCGCTGCGCGCGGATGCCAGCAGCGGCGGCACCGATTTCATCGCGATCTACGCCTCGACGAAATACAACGCTCCGACCTGGTCCTACGTCATGTATTTCAACGCCGCGATGTTGGTGCTGGCGGGTATCCTGTTTGGATGGGAACAGGCGCTGTATTCAATTATTTATCAGTTCTGCAGCACCCAGGTCGTGCAGACGATGCATCTGCGCTACAAGCTGAATTCCTTGTTTATTATCACGGAGAAGCCGGAAGAAGTCTGCGACGCGGTGTTCCATTACTGCCGTCACGGCATTACCAAGCTGTGGGGCGAAGGGGGCTTCTCGCATACGCCGCGGTGTCTGTTATTCATGACGGTCAACGCGTATCAGGTTCACGGCTTGATCGAAGCGATCCGCCTGGTCGATCCGAAGGTGTTCATCAACGTGTCCAAAACCGATAAAATCATCGGCAACTATTATCAGAAACCGCTGGACTAACCCAGCCTGAGACGTTCTTTCATCAGAACGTCTTTTTTTCCGCTTTTCGACGAAGTTAAACAAGCTTTGCGCTTTTAAGCGGGTATGCTGAGCTTAACGGAAGGGGCGAAGCACATGGACTATCAGGTCAACGATCCTGAACTGCAGCGAAAGCTGGATCTGGCGGAAAATGTCATCCAGCCGAAAACCCGCCAGGAAAGCCGGCTGCAGCGCTACTGGCAAAGCGTGGGGTGGAAGCACGCGGATAAAAAAAACCTGGGACTACCATCATCCCAGGCTGCGGACAGCTGAGGCTGTCCGTTTATCGTTTGCGGAACTCAAGGCCGATTTTGCGCTGGACCTTTTCCAGCTTGCGGCTGGCCAGCCGCTGCGCCTTGACGGCGCCCTCGGCCAGCGTTTCCTCGATCAAGGTCGAATTGATGATCTCGTTGTAGCGAGCCTGAATTTTTTCCAGCTCGGCGCAGACGACGTCTGCCACGGCGCTTTTGAATTCCCCATAGCCTTTGCCCGCGAAGCGTTCGGCAATCGTTTCGATCGCTTCACCTGAGAGCGAAGACATAATCGTCAGCAGGTTGGCGATGCCCGGCTGGTTTTCAGGATCAAAGCGCACGCACGCTTCATTGTCTGTCACGGCCGACATGATTTTCTTGCGGGCCGATTTCAGATCTTCCAGCAGATAGATGCAGCCCTTGTCGCCTTTGTCGGATTTGGACATTTTCTTTGACGGATCGCTGAGCGACATGATCCGCGCCCCCACCTTTGGAACAACCGGCTCCGGAATCCGGAACGTTTCGCCATAGCGGTTGTTGAAGCGGTTGGCGATGTCGCGGGTCAGCTCGACATGCTGCTTCTGATCCTCGCCGACAGGAACATAATCCGCGTCATAGATCAGAATATCGGCCGCCATTAAGCACGGATAGGTGTACAGGCCGACCGTCAGGTTTGTTTCGCCTTTTGCGACCTTATCCTTATACTGCGTCATCCGGTTCAGCTCGCCCTGATAGCTGTTGCAGTTCATAATAAAGCCCAGCTGCGCATGCTCCTTGACGTCCGACTGTAAGAAAATCGTTGCCCGCTGCGGATCCAGACCGCACGCCAGATACAATGCGACGGCGTCCTTCAGATTCTTTTTCAGCTCTTTGGGATCCTGATAAACCGTGATGCAGTGCAGGTTGGCGATGAACACAAGCATTTCGTATTCATCCTGATACTTGACGAAATTGCGCAGGGCGCCGATATAGTTGCCCAGCGTCAGCTGTCCGCTCGGCTTGATTCCGCTGAGCATGACTTTTCTTTTTTCAGTGTTTTCCATCATTTCTCCTCCTAAAATAAAAAACGCCCCGATCACCGGGACGCTTCCGCGTGGTACCACCCAGCTTGTTTTCCAGACGCCTGAAAAACCGCTCATGCAGGATAACGGCCTGTTCCGTTGGAAAACTGACGCTTTCCAAGGCTCCAAAAACCCAATTCACGAAAGATTTCTGCGGATGAGTCGCACCGTTCCTCATCTCTCTGGATGTCACAAAATCCCGCTACTGCTTTTTCTTCGTTGCTTTTCTTAATTTAAGCACAAACCGGTCGAACATGCAAGCCGGATCGGACTGGATCTTGTCAATCCGAGACGCAGCAGCGAACTGCAGGTCATAAAAAATCATGAAATTCATCCGAGAATCGGCAGGGCCGGATTGAATTTCCGGCTGTTTCATTGTATGATAAAAGCTCAAAAGAACTCACAACGGCGTTGAGCTTGATTTCAGCCCGGCTGTGCGCAATAGAAATGGCGGTGCAATTTATGATCGTAGTGTATACTTCACCCGGCTGTGCTTCCTGCCGAAAGGTCAAACAATGGCTGAAAGAGCGGAATCTGCCGTATATAGAAAAGAACATTTTTACGACGCTGCTCAACGAAACGGAGATCCGGCATTTGTTGATGCGCAGTGAAAACGGCTCGGAGGATATCATCTCCAAGCGCTCAAAAATCATCCAGCAGAACGCGATCGACCTGGACGACATGACGATCAGCGAGCTGGTGCATTTCATCCAGGAAAATCCATCCGTGCTGAAACGGCCGATCATCCTGAATGAACGGAACTTCCAGGTCGGCTACGACGAGGAGGAGATCGACGCGTTCGTCCCGCAGCAGCTGCGCTCTCTGGCCCGGCTGTCCTGCAACGCCAGCTGTCCGAATTACGCCGGCTGCGGCAAGATCCGGGAAGAAGCCTGACAAGCATCTGCGGATGCTTGTTTTTTTCCTCAAATTCAAAAGAAACAAAGGGAGGATGAATGATGAAAATCTTAGTCGGTTTGTCCGGCGGCGTCGATTCCGCCGTCGCGGCGTATCTTTTAAAACAACAAGGGCTGGACGTAACCTGCGCGTTTATGCGCAACTGGGATTCGATGGCCAACAATGATTTCTTAGGCAATCCGAATGCGGACGACGACGTATGCCCGCAGGAAAAGGACTGGATGGACGCTAAAAGCGTCGCCGACAGTCTGGGATTAGAACTGCTGCGCGTGGATTTTGTCAAGGAGTATTGGGATAACGTTTTCTCTAACTTCCTGCAGGAATACAAGAAGGGCCGGACGCCGAATCCCGATATTTTGTGCAACAAATACATCAAGTTTTCCAGCTTTCTCGATTTCGCCCGCAGCCGCGGCTTCGATACGCTGGCGACCGGCCATTATGCGCGTGTGCGGCATGAAGCAGACTTCAGCGGTTTATACAAGGCGCACGACCTGAATAAGGATCAGAGCTATTTCCTTTGCCAGGTTGCGTCCGATGCGCTGCGGCATACGTTGTTTCCGTTAGGCGAGATTGAAAAGCCGGAAGTGCGGCGGATCGCGAAGGAACTGCGGCTGTCGATCGCGGAGAAAAAGGATTCGACCGGAATCTGTTTTATCGGCGAGCGCAACTTCCGGGAATTTCTGAAGAACTACCTGCCGGCCAAATCCGGCAAGATCGTCGATGTGATCAGCCGCCGGGTCTTAGGCGACCATGAGGGCGTGCTGTATTACACGATCGGTCAGCGCAAAGGCCTGGGGATCGGCGGCGAGGGCGGACCGTGGTTTGTCGTCGGCAAGGACGTCGTCCATAACGAGCTGCTGGTGGCCAGCGGCGAAAGCAACGACTGGCTCTTAAGCGATACCTGTCTGGTCAGCGGCGTCAACTGGCTGGCCAGGACAAAACCGCAGGGCGCGCTGTCCTGCTGCGCGAAGTTCCGCTATCGTCAGAAGGATAATCCGGTGACGCTGGAATTCCTCGATGAAACGACTGTCAGACTGACCTATCCCCAACAGGTCGCTTCGGTGACCCCGGGGCAGCAGGCGGTCTTCTATCTGGGCGAGCAGTGTTTGGG
Organism: Holdemania sp. 1001302B_160321_E10; assembly: GCF_015552275.1. NCBI lineage: Bacteria > Bacillati > Bacillota > Erysipelotrichia > Erysipelotrichales > Erysipelotrichaceae > Holdemania > Holdemania sp. 1001302B_160321_E10. The sequence continues at coordinate 58,034 of NZ_JADNEM010000017.1, forward strand.
CGGGGGCGTGATCGAGGAAGTCTGGCATCGCGGACAATCGCTGACGGACCGGATCCGCAGCTTTGAGCCATGAACCGAGTCAGGCTGTCAAAGCGCCGGGTGCAGGTCATCCTGTTCAATTATTTCGCGGGCTACCTGTTTCTTTATCCCCTGTTGATCGGGGTGCTTCTCCGGCTGTTTGCGCCCTTAGGGATCCCCAATCTTGACCGGATGTTGGAAAATCTGGTCTATATTCTGGTTTTTACGGTGACGGTCGGCGCGGCCTGGCCGCTGTTAAAGGAACATCTTGAGCGTTTTCGGCAAAACCGGCGGACGATTGTCAAATCGACGCTGACGCGCTATGTTCAGATGTGGCTGGTGATGTATGGGATGAATCTGGCGATCATTCTGATCACCGGAATGTCAAGCAGCCAGAATCAGGATACCGTCGTCCAGCAGCTGAGCCAGTCGCCGCTGCAGATCATTCTGGTCACCTGTCTATTTGCGCCGGTTGTCGAGGAAACCGTCTTCCGCGGGGCCGTCTTTACGCCGCTGCGCCAGCGGGGCAGCTTTCGCACCGCTGCGCTGGTCAGCGGATTTCTGTTTGGTCTTCTGCATGTGTTCACGTCGCTGCTGAGCGGCAATCTCAGCGACGGGATCTTTATTCTCGTTTACGGCACGATGGGCTATCTGTTATGCGCGGCCGAGGAAGAAAATCAGACGATCGTCAGTCCGCTGCTGATGCACGGGCTGAACAATCTGATCAGCGTGATGCTGATCCTGCTGTGAGAAAGGAATGAGGGAAATGAGTGAGGAACGCGACGTCATCCGCGGCAAACTGAAGCAGATCGTCTTCCGCAACGACGACAACGGCTACACTGTCGCTCGTTTTATCGTTGATGATCTGCAGCAGCGGCAGGTGACGATCACCGGATATCTGCCGGTGTTCAGCGAGGATGCGCTGATGGAGTTAAGCGGCAGCTATGTCGATCATCCCCGCTATGGAATGCAGTTTCAGGTCGAGACCTTCCACCGCGTCATGCCGGACGACGAGGATTCCCTGATTCGTTTTCTGTCCGGTCCGTTATTTGAGGGCATCGGCAAAAAATATGCCGAAACGATTGTGGCGGCCCTTGGCAAAGACGCGATTCATCGGATTAAAAACGACCCCACCGTGCTGGACAGCGTGCCGAAAATGACAAGCAAGCGCCGGACAGCGATTCTGGAAGGGTTAAAAGAAAGCGACGACGATCTGGAAAATCTGATCCAGTTCTTTGTCGCTCATGGTCTGGGGATGCGCAACGTCATGAAGCTGGAGCGGATCTACGGTAAGGAAGCGGTTGAGAAAATCCAGGAAAATCCGTACCGGATGGTCGACGAGGTCGACGGCATCGGGTTTGCGACGGCGGACAAAGTCGCGATGTCGCTGGGCTTTGAGCTGGAGGATCCGCGCCGGCTGGAAGCGGCGATGGTGGCGCTGGTCGATCAGATGAACATGCAAAGCGGCGATACGTATGTCAGCCGCGAAGGGCTGGCGCATCAGATGAAACGCCAGTGCGCCGGTCTGACCTATGATTTTGACGAACTGCTGGAATCGCTGCTTTTACAACGACGGTTAGTGGAAGAAGAAGGGCGGATCTATCATGTCGATCAATATGACGCGGAGGTCCAGATCGCGCAGTTTCTGACGCTGTTTCCGTTTGAAGAACTGGAACCGGTCGATCCCCAAACGCTGCAGCTTGAGCTGGACGCGCTGCAGGAAAAGCTGGCGATCACCTACGATCAGGCGCAGCTGGACGCGATCCACACGTTTTTTGAACATGACGCGATGATCCTGACCGGCGGCCCGGGAACGGGCAAGACAACCGTTGTGCGGGCGTTGACCGCGTTGTTTAAAAAACTGTATCCGTACCAGCGGATCGCCTGCTGCGCCCCGACCGGACGGGCGGCGAAGCGGCTGGCTGAGCTGACGGAAACCGATACGTTTACGATCCACAGTTTGTTGGGCTGGGATCTGGAATCGAATACGTTTACCAAGACGGAACAGGATCCGCTGATCGTCGATCTGTTGATCATCGACGAATTTTCCATGGTCGACAGCTGGCTGTTCGCGGCGCTGTGCAAGGCCTCGGTGCATGTCAAGAAGCTGTGCATCATCGGCGACGAGGATCAGCTGCCTTCGGTCCGCTGCGGCTGCGTCTTGAAGGATTTAATCACCTCCGAGCTGTTTCCGTTAGTCCGGCTGGAACGGATCTTCCGCCAGAGCGAGGGCAGCGACGTGATCACGCTGGCGCATCAGATTCGTCAGGGCCAGACGGAGGAGCTGGACTGTCATGGCGACGTGGCGTTTTTCCCGGTCGGACTTTACGAGATCAAGGACCAGGTCATCAACGTCGTTCAGTCGGCGCTCAACAAGGGCTACGATATCCAGGACATTCAGGTGCTCGCCAGCAAATACAACGGACCGGCCGGAATCGACCGGCTGAATGCCGCTTTGCAGCAATGCCTGAATCCGCCGGAGCAGGGCAAGCGCGAATGGAAGGCGGGCTACCGTACCTTCCGCGAGGGCGACAAAATTTTACAATTGAAAAACCAGCCGGATGACGACGTCTACAACGGCGATATCGGCATGCTTGTGGAAATCGTTTACGCCAATGAGGACGAAGCCGGCAAAAACCGGCTGATCGTCGACTTCGAAGGAATTCTCGTTGAATACACCTCGGATAACCTGCTCAACATTTCGCACGCCTACTGCATTTCCGTGCATAAATCCCAGGGCAGCGAATATCCGATCGTCATCATGCCGGTCGTGCGTGATTACGGGATCATGCTTCAGCGGCGGCTGATCTATACCGGCGTCACCCGCGCTAAAAAATCGCTGGTCCTTTTAGGCGAAAAGGACGCGTTAATCCGCGGGATTGCCAGCCAGGAACACCATTTGCGCTCAACGACGCTTACCCGGCGGATCGCGGCGATGCTGAATCCGGAATTTTAAGCATAAGTTTATCCGCTTGCGGACATACTAACACCAAAAGGAGTGGAACGTATGAAAAAATGGTTATTCGGTTTCATGGTTGGCATGGCTGCCGGCATGGTGGTCGCGTTCACAAACGAGGATGAACTCGACGACGCTTATTACAAGGCCTGCAAATGTAAAAAGAAGCTGATCCGCAAAATGCACCAGATGGATCTTGAACACTAACCCCGTCGTTGCGGGGTTTCTCTTTTATGAAAGACCTGTTTGAACGAACGGACTGGAAACGCTGGCTGCAGCTGTTAGGCTGCGTGCTGACCGTGATGATCGTGCTCAGGATGTTAGGCTGGGATGTTGTGCTGATGGCCGTCTTCCACGCGCTGTCGCCGCTGTTGTTCTCCTGTCTGATCGTGTTTCTGTTTGAGCCGTTTGTCGAGAAACTGCCGTTTCCCCGGGGGATCAGCTGTTCGCTGGTGTACTTCGGTTTCCTCGGGCTGTTGGTTCTGGGCATCGGCATGATGGTGCCGTTAGTGATGGAGCAGGGGGCGCAGCTGCTGGGCGAAGCGGGCCGGTTAAGAGAACATCTGGCGGCGACCGAGTTCTTTCACTGGGCCGGACAGCTGGATTGGCACGGCGTATTCACGGCCGGCTATGAGGCGGCGATGAGCGCGACTCGCAGCGCCGTCGACCGGCTGTCGTTTTTCGGCGTCAGCTTTTTAGGTGCGTATTTCATTGCGCTGGACATGGAAGCCTTCGGGCGCATTCTCAAAAAGCGGCTTCCGTCCTATCAGCACTGGCTGCTTTTCTACAAGACCAGCTCGCGCGTCGTCTATCACTATCTGCGCGGGTTGGCGCTGGATTTGTTGTTTTTAATGATCACGGTGTCGGTGCTGTTGTTGATCTTCAGCGTACCCAACGCCGTATTCTACGCGATCATGCTTGCGCTGTTCAATCTGATTCCCTATCTGGGCGCAACGGTCGGTCAGATCGTGATCCTGCTTGCGCAATATTTCGCAACCGGTCAGATCCCGTGGGTATTGGGTGTCTTGTTGTGGCTGATCCAGCAGATCGAAGCGAACTGGGTGCAGCCGCTGATCTTCAAAAAGGTCATGAACCTGCGGCCGGTTTATACGCTGATCGCACTTTTGGCCGGGGGCTGTTTCTTCGGCATGATCGGGATCATTCTGGCGCCGATCCTGGCCGCGATTGTACAGCTGGCCTACCGCAGCTATCTTTTCGCAAAATGCACGGAAACAGTTGGCACGTGGGAAACAGTGTGGTATAATTTCGATAGTTTTGAAAACGATGACGAAGAAGAGTAGATCAGGCTGTTCCATTGCAGAGAGAAAACGGCGGTGCAAGTTTTCATGGAATCTGATCGAAGCCGCTTCCGAGTTTGCCCAAAGCAACGTGTGCTCTGCGTTAAAGAGAAATGAGGGCATTTCTTTTGAAGGAAAGAAATGAATCAGGATGGTACCGCGTGAGTAAAGCGTTCCTGGAGTTTCAGGGCGCTTTTTATTTTGGCAGACGCATCAGACAAAGAAAGGAAGAAACAAACATGAAAGAATTAACAGGCAACCAGGTACGCCAGATGTTTCTGGACTACTTCCAATCCAAAGGTCACATGATCGAACCGGGAGCTTCGCTGATCCCGCATAACGATCCGACGCTGCTGTGGATCAATGCGGGCGTCGCGGCGCTGAAAAAATATTTCGACGGCAGCGAGAAACCGGCCTGCAACCGGATCGCCAACGCGCAGAAGTCGATCCGCACCAACGATATCGAAAACGTCGGCAAAACCGCCCGGCATCATACGTTCTTTGAGATGCTCGGTAACTTCTCGATCGGCGATTACTTCAAAGCGGACGCGATCCCGTTCGCCTGGGAATTTTTAACCTCGCCAAAGTGGATCGGCTTTGACAAAAACAAGCTGTATGTCACTGTCTATCCGGACGATGAGGAAGCTTACCGCATCTGGACCGAGGTGTGCGGCGTCGATCCAAGCCATATCTTAAAAACCGAAGATAACTTCTGGGAGATCGGCGAAGGGCCGGGCGGACCGGACAGCGAGATTTTCTATGACCGCGGCGAAAAGTATGACCCGGAGGGGTTAGGCGAAAAGCTGTTCTTTGAAGAAATGGAGAACGACCGCTACATCGAAGTCTGGAACGTCGTGTTCAGTCAGTTTGACTGCCGGCCGGGAACGGACCGCAAGCTGTATAAAGAGCTGCCGCACAAGAACATTGATACCGGCATGGGACTGGAACGGTTAGTTTCGATCATCCAGGAAGGGGAAACGAACTTTGATACCGACCTGTTCCTGCCGATCATCCGCGCGGCGGAAAAGCTCGCCAAGCATCCGTATGAAGGTGAATATAAAATGGCGTACCGCGTCATTGCCGACCATATCCGCACCGTGACCTTCGCGCTGAGCGACGGCGCGATGTTCTCCAACGAGGGCCGCGGCTACGTGCTGCGCCGGGTGCTGCGCCGGGCGGTTCGCTACGGTATTAAATTAGGCATTAACGGCGCGTTTATGTACAAGCTGGTCGACGTCGTCGCTGACAACATGAAGGATTTCTATCCGTATCTGTTAGAAAAGACGGAATTTGTCGCCAAGCTGGTTAAAAATGAGGAAGAAGCGTTCCACTCGACGCTGGCCAACGGTGAAAAGCTGCTCAATGAGGAGCTGGCCAAAGCCGAAGCGGCGAAAACCTTGAGCGGCGAGGTCGTCTTCAAGCTGTACGATACCTACGGCTTCCCGCTGGAGCTGACGAAAGAAATCGCCGGTGAGCGCGGTTATACGATCGACGAGGAAGGCTTTGAGGCGCAGATGGCGAAGCAGCGTGAACGTGCCCGGGCCGCGCGTGAAGACGCGCAGTCGATGGCCAGCCAGTCGGCCGATCTGATGGATTTCACGGCGCCGTTTGAATTCACGGGCTATGAAACAATGAGCGATACCGGAACGATCACCGGATTGTTTAAAAACGGCGTGCGCGTCGCGATGCTGGAAGACGAGGGCGAGGTCATCCTCGACCGTTCCTGCTTCTACGCCGAAAGCGGCGGACAGGTGGCCGACGGCGGCACGATGCGCTGCGACGAAGCGGATTGCGAAGTGCTCGACGTCAAGAAGGCGCCGCACAAGCAGTTTATGCATCATGTGAAAGTCGTCGACGGCGTGCTGAAAGAAGGCATGAAGCTGCAGCTGCAGGTCGACGTTCAGCGACGGATCCGCACGATGGCCAATCATTCCTGCGTCCATCTGATGCAGAGCGCGCTGAAGAAGATCGTCGGCGATCACATCGCCCAGGCTGGCTCTTATGTCTGCCAGGATTACGCGCGGTTTGACTTCACGCATTTTGAAAAGGTCAGCGATCAGCAGTTAAAGGAAGTCGAAGCGCTGGTCAACGAATTTGTCATGGCGAAATTTCCGGTCCATACCGAAGTCATGGCGATTGAAGAAGCCAAACATTCCGGCGCGATCGCGCTGTTTGATGAAAAATACGGCGATGAAGTCCGCGTCGTATCCATGGGCGAGGTTTCCAAGGAACTGTGCGCCGGCACGCATGTCCACAATACGCAGGATATCGGTGTGTTCAAAATCGTCAGCGAAGAAAGCATCGGCTCCGGCATTCGCCGGATCACCGCCAAGACCGGCTATGCGGCTTATCAGGAGTTCGTTAGCGAGCAGGACGTGTTAAAAACGATCGCCGCGCAGCTGAAGATGAACAGCCTTAACGGCGTCAGTGAAAAGGTCGCGGGCGTGCTGGAAGAAAACGCGGCGCTGAAAAAAGAAATCGGGCAGCTGAACCAGAAAATGATGGTCTTAAAAGCAGACGACATGGTCAATCATGCGGAAGCGGTCAACGGTCTGAATATCATTCTGGAAGAGGTTTCCGGACTTGACGGACAGGCGATGAAGAATCTGGCGGAAACGCTGCGCAATAAGTGTGAAAAATCTTTCATCTTCTTAGCCAATCCTTCGGAAGGCAAGGTCACCTATGTCTGCGCCTGCAGCAAGGAAGCGATCGCCAAGGGCATAAAAGCCGGAGATTTCGTGAAAATGGCGGCCCAGATGAGCCAGGGCAACGGCGGCGGCCGGCCGGACATGGCGCAGTCGGGCGGCAAGGATGGTTCCAAAGTGGACGAAGTCTTTGCGCTGATTCGCTCAAAACTTTGAAAATCCCTTTCCAATTTCCGCAGTTTACGCTAAAATGAATTCAAGGAGGGATATCCATGTCAAAACAAATTACCGAAACGATGTCTTTTAAGTCAGAGGAGATCCGCAGAGATAACATCAAGCAGGTGCTCCGGCTGACAAAAGAAGCGCTCGAAGAACGAGGCTACAATGCAGTGAACCAGCTGGCAGGGTATCTGATTTCCAATGATCCGGCCTACATTTCCTCGCATCACAACGCCCGCAGCATCATTCAGTCGGTCGAGCGTTACGAAATCATCGAGGAACTGGTGCGTTCCTACCTGGAAGAAAAGTAATGGAACGGATCATGGGGCTGGACCTGGGCAGCCGCACGCTGGGCATCGCGGTTTCCGATCCCCTGGGCATGATTGCCCGGACCGTGGAAACGTTCCGGTTTGCGGATGACGATTACGACGCGGCCTGCGCCCGGGCGGTGCAGCTGGCGAAGGAGCTGGGTGCAGTGAAGTTTGTACTGGGCCTGCCGAAGCACATGAACGGCGATGTCGGGATCCGCGGCCAGATATCGCTGGATTTCAAGGCGAAGCTGGAAGCAGCCTGCGGCCTGCCGGTCATCTTGCAGGATGAACGGCTGACGACGGCGGCGGCCGAGCGAATCTTAATCTCTGCGGACGTTTCCCGCAAAAAGCGCAAAGCGGTGATCGATCAGATGGCGGCAGTGCAAATCCTGCAGAGTTATTTAGATCAGAAGCGCTAAGAGTGCAGCAATGCACTCTTTCATTTGAATCGCAAAAAGGAGGAAAAAGCGATGTTGGAATCAAATAAAATTTTAATTACGGAAGAAGACGGCACGGAAACAGAAATGGAAATCCTGTTCACCTTCGACGACGACAGCCGCAGCAAAAGCTATGTGCTGTTCACCGATCCGAAGGATGAGGAAGGCGAGGTTTTCGCCTGCAGCTACACCGACGAGGGCGAAATGGAACCGGTTGAGGATCCCGAGGAGTGGAGCATGATCGAGGAAGTCTTCGGGGCTTTTGTCGAGGAATTAGACGATGCCGAAGTCGAAGAATAAACGGCGCAAAAAGAATAACGGACTGGCCGCCGTACTGATCGTGCTGGTCGTATGCGCCGGCCTGGTTCTGGGCGGGATTTTCTTTTACAACGGTCAGCTGAAGCCGGCCGCTTCGGAAAGCGAACAGATCACCTTTACCGTCAGTCAGGGCGAATCGCTCAACCGGGTCATTAAGAACCTGGAAGATCAGGGCGTGATCCGCAGCGGCTGGGCGGCGAAGATCAGTGTCAAGCTGGCGAAGCTGACGAACATCAAAGCCGGCACGTACATCTTGGATCCGAGCTGGGAAGTCCGGGAGATTTTTGAAGTGCTCAACGATTCCCACGGGGCGGTCGTTAACGACACGCGCTTAACGTTCATCGAGGGCGACTGGGCGAAGCATATCGCTGAAAAAATCGGCGAGACGACGCGCTGCAGCAAGGATGAAATGTTGGCGCTGTGGAACGATGAAAGCTATGTCCGTTCGCTGATGAGTGATTATCCGTTTTTAACCGAGGAAATCTTCAACGCGGACAGCCGGATTTTATTAGAAGGCTATCTGTTTCCGGAAACCTACAATTTCTTTGTCGACGCCGACGCCGATCAGATTACCCGCAAGATACTGGATCAGACGCTGAAGGTTTACAATGAGTTTGCGGATCAGTTCGCGCAGTCGCAGCTGAGCGTGCACCAGCTGTTTACGCTGGCTTCGATTGTTCAGTATGAAGCGGCCAAGCCGAGCGATATGCAGCTGGTCGCGGGCGTGTTCTACAACCGTCTGGCCGCCGGCATGAAGCTGCAGTCGAGCGTCACCGTGTGCTATGCGATAGATAAGGAAAAAGACGACGACTGGATGGCGTGCGAGGTCAATCCGGACTTTGATTCCCCGTATAACACCTACCGCGTCGAAGGTTTGCCGCCCGGCCCGATTCTCAATCCGGGACGCGATGCGATTCAGGCGGTCCTGCAGCCGCAGGCCAGCGATTACCTGTATTTCATGGCCGATGTGAAGGGTGACGGCACGGTGTATTACGCCAAGACCTACGCCGAGCATCAGGCCAATGTCCGCAAGTATTTAAAATAAACGTCAGTCAGGAAGAGGTGAGGGAAGATGAAGCCGTTATTGATCGGCATCGCCGGCGGCAGCGCGTCGGGCAAAACGACGATTGCCCAGTGTCTGAAGGAAGAATTTGAACAGACGCGGTCGGTCGTGATCATCCGCGAGGACGATTATTACAAAGACCAGTCGCAGAAAACGATGGCGGAGCGGGTAAAAACGAATTATGATCATCCGTTTGCCTTCGATCACGCGCTGATGATCGAACAGATCGACGCCCTGTTAGCCGGGCAAGCGATTGAGAAGCCGGTTTACGACTTTGTCCAGCATACCCGCAGCACTGTTACGGAAGTGATCGAGCCATGCGATGTCGTCGTGCTCGAGGGGCTGTTTGTGCTGGAGGAACCGGAGCTGCGCAAGCGCTTAAACATTAAGGTGTACGTCGATACCGATGCCGATATCCGCTTTATCCGGCGGCTTTTGCGGGATGTTGAGGAACGCGGAAGAACGCTGCAGTCGGTCGTTAATCAATACACAGAAACCGTGCGGGTGATGCACGAGCAGTTTATCGAACCGTCCAAACGGTATGCCGACGTGATCATCCCCGAGGGCGGAAGCAACATCGTTGCGATCGATCTGCTGAAGACAAAAATCAGTAGCATCATCAGTCCAAATATGCTATAATAGCCGAGCTAAGGAGTGAGAAAACCAATGGCAGATGATAAAATTTATGTAACTCAAGAAGGTCTTGAAGAATTAAAAAAGGAACAGGAAAACCTGATCCATGTCGTTCGTCAGGAAGTCATTGAAGATTTAAAGGCCGCCCGGGCGCAGGGCGACTTGTCTGAAAACGCCGACTACGATGCCGCGCGGGATCGTCAGGCTCAGGTTGAAGCCCGGATCCGCGAGCTGGAAGTCATGCTTAACAATATCGAAATCATCGACGATAAGCAGGGCTCGGTACGGGTTGCGAAAATCGGTTCAACCGTTAAGATCGAAGAACTCGACACGCATCAGATTGACGAGTTCACAATCGTGGGTTCCGTAGAAGCGGATCCGCTCAACGGCAAGCTGTCCAACGTCACGCCGCTGGCGGAAGCAATTCTGGAACACAAAGTTGGTCAGACCGTTGAAGTTCTGGTCGACGAGCCGTATCAGGTAAAGATTTTAGAGATTCGGTAAAAAAACAGGATTTTTAACAATTTGCGCAATAGAATAAGCAGGTGATCTTATGAGAAAAGAGTTCCTGCTTATTTTTTGTTTCGTTTTTCTGCTTCTGCCGCTGATTCCGCAGCGCGTCGTCGATTTGGAGGCTATGCGCGGGCAGCCGATTACCGTGACGATCGAGGGGGCTGTGCGGGAGCCGGTCACCCTGGAATGTCCGCCCTACACCGAGCTGGGCGAATTGCTGGACCAGGTGACGCTGTTGGACGACGCGGACCTCTCGCCGTTTTCAATGACGATGATCGTCAAGGATCACGACGTGATCCAGATTCCCCATTTCCAGGAAACGCCGCGGATTTCGATCAACACCGCATCCGCCGAGCAGCTGACGCAGCTGCCGGGAGTGGGGCAGGCGACGGCGGAAAAGATCGTGGCTTACCGCGCGGAGCATGGTTTGTTTCAAACGTTGGAAGATCTGATGCAGGTGCCGGGCATCAAGCAGAAGAAATGGGAAGCGCTGAAGGAGTTTATATGCTTATAAACGACACTGACGCGCTGCGGTGGCTGGTTTGCGTCGTGATCAGTCTGTGTCTGCCGCTCCCTGTGCAGAAAACCGGCCTGCTTTTCAGCCTGGTCTTCGTGCTGGTCTCCGCCCGCCCGAAGCAGCGGAAGTTTCTGTTTTTCTGGCTGTCCTCGGTTCTTGTCATTCTGTTCTGGCAGCTGAAACCGTCGCCGGCGCTCACTGCACCACGGATCAGCGGCACGGTGAGCGCGGTTTCCGCCAACAGCTTTATCCTCGAAAATTCTCAAGGCCGCTTTCAGGTGATCAGCGAAAATCGCCCCGGGTTAGACGATCAGGTCGAGGTCGAAGGGGAAAGCAGCCTATTTGAAGAAAATTATTCGTTCTATGGTTTCGATGCGAAAGCCTGGTCGCTGCGGGAAAAGCTTAACGGCCGCGTGTTTGCCAAAACCGTTAAGATCGTAAGCGCCGGGAAAACACTGCGGGCTTTTCTTTACCGCCGCATTGAAGCGATCCGCGATCCGGCTGCCCGGGCGCTGGCAGGCAAGCTGATTCTGGGTGTGAATGAGGAAGAAGGCGGACTGGCGATCTTGCTTCGCTGCGGATTTCAAATCAGCGTGCTGATTCAGGGCCTGGGAATGATCTGCGGCTGGTTCTTGACGGACCGGAGCGTGCGAAGGATCCGCTTGGGGACCGTGCTGGGCATCGCCGCGATACTGCATTTTCCCTATCCTCTGGTTCGTCTGGTGCTCAGCGAAGGCTTCCGGCTGAATCCCCATCGCGATAAAATCGAAACGTTTAAAACCAAATGGCTGTTATTGGCGCTGTTAGCGCCGCGAAGGGTCGCGACAGCGGCCTTTCTGCTTCCGTTCGCGTTTGCGCTGCTCGCTATGTTTCCCGCTCGCTCCGCGCCGCGAACCGCCCGTTTTACGCTGAGCTGGACAATGCAGAGCTTCCTGTTTCATGCCGTGAATCCCATGATGGTGCTTGGGATGCGCGTGTTGCGCTGGGGCCTGGCGCTGTGTACGCTTGGCTCTCTGGCCGGGCTTGTCTTTACGCCGTTTCTGTCCTTCAGCGTGAGCCTCGCCGGTCTGTTGGATCAGGTGTCAGGCTGGGGCGGGGAGCTGCCGGGGCAGCTGTCGTGGCTGATTGTGATTCTGGCCGGGCTTGCCGGGGTGTTCTCCAAGCGCGTGCGGATGATTCTTTTTTGCGGGCTGATCGGGATCTGGACGCTGTTGGGCTGGTGGCATCCGTGGGCCAGTCTGACGCTGATCGACGTCGGTCAGGGCGACAGCATCCTGATCCGCCTGCCGTACAATCAGGGCAATCTTTTGATTGATACCGGCAAGCCGGCGGCGCTGGATCAGGTTGAAGCAATGCTTCAAGGCGAGGGCGTGCGGCGGCTGGACGCGCTGATCTTAACGCATGAGGACGATGATCACAGCGGCAACAAGGAGGCTTTAATCGAAGCCTATCAACCTGCGCAGGTGATCGAGACGATGACCGAACCGCTGACCCTGCACGGCTTAACGATTTTCAATCTGAATCCTGACAGTGAAACGCGGCAGGGGAACGAGGGATCGCTGGTGCTGCTTTTGCGGATGCAGGATCTGACGATGATTCTGGGCGGGGACGCCCCGGCTGAAATTGAGCAGAAAATTCTGGATCAGATTCCCGGCCTGCGCGCGGATATCGTCAAGCTCGGGCATCACGGCAGCCGCACGTCCAGCTGCGCGCGCTGGCTGCAAATGCTGAGACCGATTGTGGCGCTGAATTCCAGCGGCCGCAATAACCGCTACCAACATCCCCATCCCGAGGTCATGCAGCGCCTGGAAGACTGCCGGATCGGGATGTTCGATACGAAGCAGGAAGGCGATATCCGGATTATCGTGACGCCGATTTGTAATTTCCTTTTTACCGCGCGCCGGGGATTTGCTATAATAGGGTAGGTGATTCGATGAACTATTTATTGTACGGGTCGGAAACGTATCGGCTGAAGAAAAAACTGGACGAGCTGCTGAAAGCGAACGATCCGGAAAACACGGGCATGAACACGGTGGTCTACGAAGCAGGCAACGCCGATTTTCAGCTTCGTGCGGTTCTGGAAGACGCCTGGACAATTCCGTTCTTTGCGGAAAAGAAAACCGTCGTCGTGCGCAATCCGGTCTTTTTGACGACGAGCGGATCGTTAAACGAGAAGGACGGCAAAGCGCTGGAGGAGTACCTCAATCACAGCTGCCCGAGCACCGATTTAATTTTCTGCGGTGAGTTTGAAAGTCTGGATCAGCGCAAGAAGCTGGTCAAGCTGGCTGTGAAGACGTGCCGGGTGTTCACGATGAAGCGGCTTGATGAACGCGAGTTTCGTTCGTATGTCAATCAGCAGTTATCGGCGCACCAGCTGATCCTGTCGCGCGAGGCGATGGACGAGCTGATGCAGCGGCTGCCGCTTGATTTGGAAAGCTTCCATCAGGAGCTGATCAAGCTGACGCTGTTTGGAACGAAGATCAGCCGCGACGACATCGTGCATCTGGTCAGCCGCCCGTTGGACGAGGACGTGTTTCATCTGGTCAACGCCGTCATCACGCATGATTTAAAACAGGCGATGCATCTTTGGCACGATCTGGATTCCCTGAACAAGGATCCGATTTACCTCGTCGCCCTGCTGGCTTCGCAGTTTCGCCTGATGGCGCAGGTGCGCATGCTCAGCGATCGGCGGATGAGCGAATCGATGATCGCCCAGCAGCTGAAGGTTCATCCTTTCCGCGTCAAGAAAGCGCATGAAGCCGTAGCCCGGCTGAATTCCGAACGGTTATTGGAAATTCTGAACGATTTAGCCGAGCTTGATCAGCGGTTTAAAAGCGGGACGCTGGACCGCAGGCTGGGCTTTGAAATGTTCTTAATCAAAGCCGCGCACTAAAAAAGAAAATCTGTAAAATCACCAGAGAAACAGTCAGAATCCGCGTGTTTTCATACGCTGAAAGAATAAAGGGAGTGTTACGATGGATTCATTAAAGGAACTTTATAAAATCGGTCCGGGTCCCAGCAGTTCGCATACGCTGGGGCCGCAGCGGGCCTGCCAGCTGTATAAGGCGGAATACGGCGAGCAGCTGCACCACGTCGAAGTCGAGCTGTACGGCTCGCTGTCGTTAACCGGCAAGGGTCATCTGACGGATTATATCATCCGCAAGACCTTTGAGCCGGCGAAGACGACAATCTTCTTTTTAAAGGACTGGAAGGAAAGCTTTCCCAACGGCTTTTATATCCGCGGCTACAACCGGGATCATCAGCTGCTGGCAAAATGGACGGTGTTCTCCGTCGGCGGCGGTTCGATTAAGATTTTAGAAAAGCATCTGGAAACGGGCGAAAACGTCTATCCGGAAAATACGATGCAGGCGATCCGTGAAATCTGCGACAAAGAAAAGATCGGTTTTGCAGAATACGCGCTGCGGGCGGAAGCCGGACTGGAGCCGTATCTGGATAAGATTCTGACCGCGATGCTCGCTTCCGTAAAGGAAGGTCTGCAGGCCAGCGGCGTCTTGCCGGGACGGTTGAAGATGGAACGTGCGGCGAAGGCAATGCTTTTACAGGCGGGAACGATCGAGGATGAAGCGGAACGGACGAAGATGAAGCTGGCGGCCTATGCCTATGCGGCCAGCGAACAGAACGCTTCGGCCGGCACCGTCGTCACTGCGCCGACATTGGGATCCTGCGGCGTCATGGCGGCCTTGATGTATTACTATTATAACGATCAGCAGATCACCCGCGGCAAGCTGGTCAAAGCGCTGGCAGTGGCGGGTTTGTTCGGGGATCTGATCAAAACCAACGCCACGATTTCCGGTGCGGTCGGCGGCTGTCAGGCAGAGATCGGCGCAGCCTGCGCGATGGCTGCGGCCGCAGCCGCCTATCTTAACGGCATGAACTGCGGTCAGATCGAATACGCCGCGGAAATCGGCATGGAGCACCACCTTGGATTAACGTGTGATCCGGTTGGCGGCTATGTCATCATTCCGTGCATCGAACGCAACGCTGTCGCAGTCCTGCGCGCCTTGGACGCGATGTCGCTTGCTCGCACGATGAGCCGGATTAAAAAGAACCGCGTCAGCTTCGACGTCGTTGTCAAAACGATGAACTATACCGGCAAACATCTGCCGATTGAACTTAAGGAAACCTCGCTTGGCGGCTTAGCCAAAGAGGTGCAGATTGTACCTGAGGAACATCCTTCCTGTCTGGACGGTCATCTGATCGTTGAGGAAGCCGTCATGGAAAACGACGTGCTGGCTTCGCCGATCCGGTTCGATCTATGAACAACGCGGCGCAGACCGTCGTGCATCCGTTCGCGCCGATCTACGACGCGCACAGCCGGGTGCTGATTCTCGGATCGCTGCCTTCGGTCGCCTCGCGTCAGCAGGCGTTCTATTACGCTCATCCGCGCAACCGGTTCTGGCCGGTCATGGCGGCGCTGGACGGAAGTCCGCTGGATACCACGGCGCAGCGCGTGGCCTTTCTGCACCGCCGGCACTTCGCGTTGTGGGATGTGATCGCCAGCTGCACGATTACCGGCAGCAGCGACGCCAGTATCCGCGACGTCACCGCCAACGATTTCAACCGGCTGCTTGCGGAAACGGAAATCAAAACCATTGTGACGACCGGCAAGACCGCCGGCCGCTGCTATCAGAAATACGCTCAGCCGAAAACCGGCATCGAAGCGATCGTGCTGCCTTCCACCTCGCCCGCCAACGCCGCGGTGTCGTTCGAGCAGCTGATCGAAGCCTATCGGTTTCTGTTTGAGCTTTAGAGAAAAATTGAAGTTCCAAAGGAGGACATGGCATGGGAATTTTATTATGGCCGTTTAAACTGGTATTCTGGCTGACAGGACTGGTATTGTCCTTATGCGGCAAGCTGATCACCATCATTTTGGGGTTAGCCGTCTGCGCGCTGGGTTTGATGCTGTGCGCGACGCTGATCGGTCTGTGGCTGGGCATTCCGTTAGCTATATTAGGGATTTCGCTGATCATTAAAGGAGTTCTGGGATGAAACGCCCGGAACTTTTAGCGCCGGCGGGCAGCATGGACGCGCTGATCGCCGCCGTCAACAACGGGGCGGACGCGGTCTATCTGGGATCGACGCGCTTCGGCGCGCGGGCCTATGCCGGCAATTTCGACGAGCAGCAGCTGCGTCAGGCGGTGCACTATTGTCATCAACACGAGGTGAAGGTCTATGTCACCGTCAACACGCTGATTTTTGAAAACGAGCTGGACGATGCCAAGGCGTTGATTGATTTTCTGTATCACACCGACGTCGACGCTCTGATCGTACAGGATCTCGGCTTGGTTTCCTGGATCCGCCGGGCTTATCCGGATTTTGAGCTGCATGCTTCGACGCAGATGCACATCCATAACCGGGAGGGTGTGCGCTGGGTCAGACAGCTGGGGATGAAGCGCGCTGTGCTGGCGCGGGAAACCCCGGTCGAACTGGTCAGGGAGTGCGCTGAGGAAGGGCTGGATCTGGAGATTTTCGTCTACGGCGCCTTGTGCGTCTGTTACAGCGGCGAATGCCTGATGTCCAGCATCAACGGCGGCCGCAGCGGCAACCGCGGCCAGTGCGCACAGCCCTGCCGGCTGCCGTATCAACTGGTTGAAAGGGACAGCGGCCGGGTCATCGAAGCTCCGGGGGAATACTTATTAAGTCCGATGGATCTCAATACCCTCGACCAGGTTGAGGAGCTGATCCGCAGCGGAGCGACGAGCTTTAAAATTGAAGGCCGGATGAAGCGGCCGGAATATGTCGGTGCGGTCGTGCGGGCTTACCGTGAGAAAATCGACGCGGTTCTGGCCGGAATGCAGCCGGCTTCTGAGGAAGGGGAACAGATCCGGTTAAAGAAGCTGTTCAACCGCGGCTTCACCACCGGCTATCTGTTTCATCAAAGCGGTCCGGCGCTGATGAATCCGCTGCGCCCCAATCACGTCGGAATCCGCATCGGCACGGTGCTCAGCCAACGCAACGGCCGTGTCCAGGTAAAATTAACCGCGCCGCTGCATCAGGGCGACGGACTGCGGATTTTACGCGAAAACGGCGAAGATATCGGCTTCATCGCCAATTACATCTATAAGCATGATTTGTTATGCGCCCAGGGACAGCCGGGCGAGATCATTGAGCTGCCGGTGCGGGAGAAAGTCCGGCCGGAGGCTGCTTTGCTTCAGACGACCGACAGCGAGCTGATGAAGGAAATCCAGGCTCAGTCTGCCCAACCGGCGCGCCGGACGGCTGTGCGGTTTACGATCCGCGGCCGGGCTGGCGAACTGATGCAGGTGGACGTCTGTGACAAAATGGGATTTCAGGCGCAGGCCTGGACGGAACAAGTTCTGCAGCCCGCGCAGAAAGCACCGTTGGATACGGAGCGGTTAACCCGGCAGCTGGGTAAGCTGAACGATACGCCGTTTCAGCTGGAAAGCGTCGACAATCAGCTGGAAGGGGCGTTGTTTCTGCCAGTTCAGCAAATTAACGAAGCCCGCCGCCAGGCGCTTGATCAACTTGCGCAGCGGCGAGCTGTCCGCTATCCTGAGCGGGCTCAGCTTCAGCGTCAGGCTGTTCAGCCTTTAACGATCCATGAAAAACAGCCGCTGCCGGGATTGATCGTGCAGATTGAAACCCGCGAACAGGCAGAAGCGTTAGCTGAGCTTCCAGTGCAGCTGATCAGCAGCGTGCCGGCCCTGATTCAAGCGTATCCGCAAATCATGCCCTCAACGCTGCGGGTCCAGGAGCATCCGGCCCGATACGAAACGGAATGGCTGCAGGCCGAGGAAATCGGAACGCTGACCCGGACAACGACGCGGCTGATCTGTACGAGCGGCTTCAATGTGACCAACAGCGAAGCGCTGGCGCTGCTGCTCAGCCAGACTTCGGTAGCAGGCGTGGAATTTTCACTGGAAATTAATCCAACGCAGCAGAGTGCGATTCGTGAAGCGTTTAAAGAACAATACGGATTTTCCGCGCCGACCGTGCAGTACGTCTACGGCTATCGTGATCTGATGGTGTCCAAGGCTTGTCCGGTTAACCGATTGTTAAAAGACGGGATGAAGCGGAACTGTCAGCTTTGTCATCAGCAGACCTATGCGCTGAAAAATAGAAAAGGCGAGCTCTACCCCGTTTTCGGCGACGCCGCCTGTTACAGTCATTGTCTTGAAAAAACGCCGTTTGAGCTCAAAGCCGGCGAGCTGGATCCGCATTCTGCGTGGAAGCTCCGGCTGACGCTGGAAGACAGTGCTGCCAGCCGGCAGATCGTTGAACGTTTCCTTCGTATCCGTGACCGGATTCAGGGAGAATAAGGCTCGGGAGACAGAAAAGAAGAAACCAAGATCGTACACTTCCACCGCGGCGAAACGCCGCGGTTTTACTATGTCTCGATATGAAGATTGAAAGTTCCGTTTCGGAAGTTGAATGAGCTGGTTTAACGTTTTCGATTATGCTACACTAACAAAAAGGGGGAATTTTCATGTTTGAAGCTTCAATTTCAGAACTGGCGGAAGGCTTGCGGACCGGCCGCTGGACCAGCCGGAGTTTAACCGAGGAAGCACTGCGCCGTATCGCGGAGATCGACCAGTCCGGACCGGGTTTGAATGCGATTGCCGAGGTGAATCCGGATGCGCTTTGGATTGCGGACGCGCTTGACCGCGAGCTGCGGGAAACGGGACCGCGCGGACCGCTGCATGGGCTCCGGTCGTCGTGAAAGATAATATCAGCACAGCCGGTAAGATGCACACCACGGCCGGTTCGGCGGCCCTGGCTGATTTTTACGCACCTCAGGATGCCGAAGTCGTGCGCCGGCTGAAGCAGGCGGGAGCCGTCATTCTCGGTAAAGCCTGTCTTTCTGAATTCGCGTATTGGGTAGCCCGGAAGCGGAAGATGCCGTCGGGGTTCAGCTCGCGCAGCGGTCAGGTCGTCAATCCCTATGATCCGCAGCTGGATCCGTCCGGAAGCAGCTCCGGCTCCGCCGTGGCCGTCGCCGCCCAGCTTGTGCCGTTTTCCATCGGTACGGAAACCAACGGTTCGCTTGTTTCCCCAGCCCGCAACAACGCCGTGGCGACGATCAAGCCGACAGTGGGGCTGATTTCCCGCAGCGGCATCATTCCGATCTCCTCGATGCAGGATACAGCTGGACCGATGGGCAAGACGATCGCTGACTGCGCCGTCGTCCTGGATGCGTTATGGGGCAAGGATGAACTGGACCCGGCGACGCTGGCGTGCCCGGATCACTTCGATTTCGCCGGAGCGCTGAACCGCGGGGTCGAAGGCTTCCGGATCGGCGTTCTGACGTTTGACGACGCACCGCAGGATGAGCTTGAAAACACGATTCTGGAGCAGGCGCGGCAGATTCTGGTACAGCAGGGCGCAACGCTGGTGCCGGTTTCCCTCCCGCAGGGCCGGCTGAACAATATGCCGGTGCTAGAGCATGAATTCAAAAATGGAATCAACGCCTGGCTGGGGTCTGTCCGCGGCTGCACCGCGATGCGTACGCTGGACGATATCCTAGCGTATAACCGCCGGTATGCGCAAACCTGCCTGCGTTACGGACAGGATCTTCTGGAAAGCAGCAACCGCACCTCCGGCACGCTGCGGGAAGCCGACTATCTCCGGCAGCGCTTAGCGTTGACCCGTCAAACACGCACAGAAGGAATCGACCGGCTGTTGAAGGAATATCAGCTGGATTGTCTGATGACGGTTAAAATCACCGGTTATGCGCCGATTGCCGGATATCCCTGCGCCGCGGTCTGCGCGCAAAGTCCGGACCAGGGGACGCCGTGTTCCGTCTTGTTTATTTCTACGGCCTGGAGCGAAGAAACGTTGATCACCGCTGCCCATGCGCTTGAAACAAAACTGTGCGCCCGCCATGCCCCGATTTTCTAATAAAGTCAAAAAAAGCATATCGTCAGTTTCCGCGCTGAACGATATGCCTTTATTTTGGTTTGAATGTTCACAGCAGCGACAGGATGACCGTAAAGATGCCGGTGATCCCGATCGCCAGTCCGGACAGGCCGCCTTCCTGTTCGCCGATCTCAATCGCCTTGGACGTGCCCATCGCATGCGACGCTGTGCCCAGGGTAATGCCCAGCGCCACGCTGTTTTTAATCTTCAGTTTAGTGAACAACAGGGGGATCACGATCGAACCGAGAATTCCGGTCAGGATCACCGCCGCTACGGTGATCGCGGGCAGGCCGCCGCTGACCTCACACACGCTGACCGCAATCGGCGTCGTTACTGACTTCGGCAGCAGCGAGCGGGTGATCAGCTCGTTTAAGCCAAAGATCCGGCAAAGGAGCGTGACGGAAAGGATCGAGCTGAGCGCTCCCAGAAACGTTCCGATCAGAATCGCCGCCAGGTTCTGCTTCAGGATTTTCCGCTGATTGTACATTGGAATCGCCAGGACACACGTCGCCGGCGTCAGCATCATGGCGATGACGCTGCTGCCTTCCTTAAAATGGGCATAGGGAATTCGCAGAACTAACAGAATCCCAATCAGAATCAGAATCGAAACCAACAGCGGATTCAGCCATGTTTTCCGCGTGATCCGCTGCAGCCGGCAGGCCAGAAGATAAACGATCAGGCACAGACCCGTGAAGAAAAACGGACCGTTGAGCAGCTCGTTCATCGCGCCGACCCCCGCTTCTGTAATTTCGTGATCAAAAGGATGCTGCCGCAAGTTACTGCCGCGGTGATCAGGGTGCTGAGCACGATCACCGCCAGGATCGGAAGCAGATCATTTTGGATCGCCCCGAAGCTGTCCAGAATCGACACGCCCGCCGGAATGAAAAAGAACGCCATGTTGGCCAGGAGAAACCCGGCGAACCCGGAAATATCTTCGATCCTCAGCAGCGATGTCGACAGACAGCCCAATAACAGCAGCATCGCCACGATACTGCCGGGAAAAGCAAACGGCAGCAGGGCGCTGATCACCTCGCCCAGCCAGCACAACAGAAACACAATCGTGATTTGTTTTAAAATTTTCATAGGGGAAAAGAACCTCGCTTTAAAAAGATCGTTACCAGTATACCGGAAATAAAACCCCGGCGCAACCGGGATTTTTGAATGGAAGCGCATTCCTTGAGCAATTTTTATCAAAGTGATCACGGATGTGCGGAATTGCTTAAAAAACATGCGAAAGCACCGCTTTTCGTCCTGGGTTTCCTTTAAATTTAAACGCTGGTTTGTTATAATACATAGATGGAGTGAGAAGGAGGATGCCATGTTTCTAAAACGAATAGAAATGCAGGGCTTTAAATCTTTCGCCGATAAGGTCGTGATTCAGTTTGATCACGACGTCACCGGGATCGTAGGCCCCAACGGCTGCGGGAAAAGCAACATTACCGACGCGATCCGCTGGGTTCTGGGCGAACAGTCCGTGAAGTCTCTGCGCGGCAACGCGATGACCGACGTCATCTTTGCGGGCAGCGCCGACCGCCGAATGGTCAACATGGCTGAGGTTACCCTTGTCTTTGACAACAGCCGCCGGGATCTCAACAGCGAGCTGGATGAAATAGAAGTCACACGCCGGCTTTACCGCAATAACGGCGAAGCCCAGTATTTGATCAACCGCAACCCGGTCCGGTTAAAGGACGTTGTGGATCTGATTCTGGACAGCGGCCTGGGAAAAGATTCCCTGTCGATGATTTCTCAGGGCAATATCAGTTCATTCGCGGAAGCCAAGCCGATCGAACGGCGGGCGATCTTTGAGGATGCCGCCGGCGTCAGCAAGTACAAGAAACGCAAGCTTGAATCGCTGTCCAAGCTGGAGCGGACCAAGGAAAATCTCGACCGCACCCAGGATATCTTAAGCGAATTGGAGCGGCAGGTTTCGCCGTTGAAACGCCAGGCCCGCAAGGCTGAGATTTACAGGGAAAAGAAAGCACGGCTGCAGGAAATCGAGATCGCCGTCTTAGTCGAGGAGATCACGCATCTTAACCAGCAGATCGACGAAGCTGTTAAGACACTGTTCGATATCGAGAATTCGACGACGATGCAGCAGACGACGATTCAGGTTCATGAAACGGCCAATCTGGAGGCCAAGAAGGATTCCAACGGGCTGGAAGTCGAAATCAACAAGCTGCAGGAAGAATTGATGCGCGTCATCAATGAAATCCAAACGCTGGAAACCCGCAAGATCGAGCTGGATGAAAAGCGGAAATACGCGATTGAGGTCGGCACGCGCGAGGAAAAAGCGAAGCAGATGCAGTCGTTATTGGAAGAAGCGCGTTTTGAATACGAAGACCGGCAGCAGCGGCTGGATCAGCTGCAGCGGGATGTGGCGCTGCTTTCCCAACAGCTGTCGCAGACCGCGATGGAGCTGGCTGAAAACTCGCAGAAAAACGACGAGGCCGCCGGCATTCTGCGGCGGCTGCAGAATCGCAGGGAAGTTCTGGAAAACCTGGCCCGTCAGCCGTTCAATTCGCAAGCCGGCGTCAAGGCTGTCATGGATTCCCAGGCGTTTCTGCCCGGCGTCTTAGGCGTCGTGGCGAAAGTGCTGGAACCGGAAAAAGGCTATGAGGAAGCGATCTCAGTCGCCTTAGGCGGCGCGATGTACAACATCGTGACCACCGACGAAGCCAGCGCCCGTCAGGCGATCAGCTTTTTGAAAAAGAACCAGAGCGGACGTGCGACGTTTCTGCCGATCCGGGTCTTAAAACCCCGCTGGATCGCGCAGGATCACCGCATCGTGGCGCAGAACACCGAAGGCTTCTTAGGCGTCGCCAGCGAGTTCATCCACTGTGATCCGCAGTTTGATTTAGTCCGTCAGTCGTTACTGCAGAACGTATTGGTCTGCGATACGCTGGAACATGGCAACAACCTGGCCGATTTATTAAAGTTCAGTTATAAAATCGTAACGCTGGACGGCGACGTCATCCACCGCGGCGGTTCGATGACCGGCGGCAAGGCCCGCAACAGTTCGTCCTTAATGACGGTTCAGCGTGAACTGGAAGAAATCACTGGAACGATTCAATCGCAGCAGGCGAAATGCCAGTTGGCGCAGAAGGCGCTGGATCAATCCGGACGCCAGCGCTCTGAGCTGGAGCGGTCGCTGACGGAGAAACGGATTGCCAGCGCTCAGCTGGAACCGGTCGTCGACGCCAAGCGTGCCAAATTTGAACGCTTGAAAAACGATTACGAGCTGTTAGCGCCGGAAGCGGTAGACGGCGAGCAGGAAACGTTCGCGGATTCGCTGATCACATCGCTCAACCAGGCCTATTCCCGCCGGGATGAAATCACGACGTCCCTGTCCCAGAAGCGCCAGCAGAAGATGAAGCTGACCGCCGATATCGAACGGCGCGAGCAGCAGATCCGCCAGATCCGCCGGGAACTGGAAACGGCGACCGCCAGCTCGCATGCGATTCAGCTCGACAAGGCGAAGATTGAAACACGCCTGGAAAACAACCTGGCGCGGCTGACCAGCGAATATCAGCTGACCTATGAATACGCCCGCACCAAGGTTGAGGAAAGCCACATTGAAAATGCGCGTGAGGAAGTGCTGCAGCTGCGCTCGGAAATCGAAGCGCTCGGCAACATCAACATGAACGCGCCGGAAGAATACACCGAGGTCAACGACCGGTATGAATTCATGCGCAAACAGGTGGATGATCTGATCGCCAGCCGCGATAAAATTCTGTCGGCCATCGACGAGATGGACGAAGTCATGGTCCGGCAGTTCAAGGACATGTTCGATAAGATCAACGAGGAGCTGGGCGATACGTTCCGCGCGTTGTTCGGCGGCGGCAAGGCCCGCCTGATCTTGGAGGATCCGACGGATTTGTTAAACACCGGCATTGATATCGACGTCCAGCCCCCGGGCAAGTCGGTTCAAAATATCCGGCTGTTCTCCGGCGGCGAAAAGAGCCTGATCGCGATCAGCGTGCTGTTTGCGATTCTCAAGGCCCGGCCGGTTCCGTTATGTATCTTCGACGAAGTCGAGGCAGCGCTGGATCAGGGCAACGTCGAACGGTTCGCCCGCTACATCAAGAATTTCAGCGAACGGACGCAGTTCATCGTCGTCACCCATCGTCCCGGAACGATGGGGCAGTGCGAGGTCCTCTACGGCGTCACGATGCAGAAGCAGGGCGTTTCGCAGATGCTGAAGGTCGAACTGACCGACGCGATTGAAATGGCCGAAACCAAGGAGGTGCAGCCGGCATGAGTTTCTTTGATACGCTGAAAGATAAATTTTCCAAGAAAAAAGACGGCGACCGCTATCTGAGCGGTTTCAACAAAACAAGCGACACGATGGGCAAAAAGCTCAACAAGATGGCGTTCGGCTTTAACGGCGTCACCGAGGATTTCCTCGAAGAACTGATGATCGTGCTGTTGGAGAGCGACGTCGGCATTCAGACCGCGGAGAAGATCTGCGATCAGCTGAAAACGACGGTCGATCAATACCGCTACGTTACGTTCAAGGACGTCATGGCCTTTCTGATGGAGATCATGCAGAATATCTATCTGGAAAGCGCCGACGCGCCGATCGTGATGAATGAGAACGGCCCGACCGTGATCTTGATGGTCGGCGTCAACGGCAGCGGCAAAACCACGACGTGCGCCAAGCTGACCAAGCTGTATCAGAGTCAGGGCAAAAAAGTCGGCGTCGTGGCCGCGGACACGTTTAGGGCCGGGGCGATCGAGCAGCTGGCGCGCTGGGCTGATAAGCTCGGCGTCCCGTGCATCAAAGGCCGTGAGAACGGCGATCCCAGCAGCGTGCTGGTCGACGGCTGCCGCTATGCCAAGGAACACAATCTGGATATCCTGTTGTGCGACACTGCCGGGCGCCTGCAGAACAAGGTCAATCTGATGAACGAGCTGGCCAAGATGCGCAAGGTCATCGGCCGTGAAATCGAAGGCGCGCCCCATCATGTATGGCTGGTGCTCGATTCCACAACCGGCCAGAACGGCTTATCCCAGGCCAAGATCTTCCAGGAGGTCACGGATGTGACCGGCATCATCCTGACCAAAATGGACGGCACCGCCAAGGGCGGCATCGTGCTGGCGATCAAGGATGTGCTGCACATTCCGGTCTATTATCTGGGCTTAGGCGAAAGGGAAGACGACCTCAAGCCGTTTGATCTCGATCTGTATCTTTACAGCATTTCGGAAGGCATCCGGGATGTCGGATAAAGAATTAGCTCAAACCGAACGGATGAATCTTTTGATCGATTTCTATGGTACGCTGCTGACAGAAAAGCAGCGCACGATCCTGGATTACTACTTTCAAGAGGATTATTCGCTCTCGGAAATCGCCGAGCTGCAGCAAACCAGCCGCAGCGCCGTGTACGATCTTCTGAAACGCTGTGAAAAGATTTTGGAAGACTATGAATCGAAACTTCACCTGCTGCGTCACTATCAGGTCCGCATCGCGCAATATGAAAAGCTGAAAGCGCTGCACATTGCCGAAGTCGACGCGCTGGTCGAGGTCTGTATGCAGACAGAATAAATGGAGGTACATATGAGTAAAGTTATTTCAGTCAACGCAGGCAGTTCATCCCTTAAGTTCCAGCTGTTCAACATGCCCGAGGAGGAAGTTCTGACTTCCGGTGTGGCAGAACGGATCGGTCTGGACGAAGGCATCTTCACGATCAAGGTCAACGGGGAAAAACATACCCAGAACCTGCCGATCAAGGACCACAAGGTCGCGGTCGAACTGCTTTTGGAAGCTCTGGTTAAATATCACATCGTCGAAACGCTGGACGAGATTTCCGCTGCCGGCCACCGCATCGTTCAGGGCGGCGCGTACTTCGATCAGTCCGTCAAGGTCGATGCGGACGTCGTCAATAAAGTTGAGGAACTGGCACCGCTGGCGCCGCTGCACAATCCGGCGCATTTGATTTGTTACCGCGCATTCTGCGAAGCACTGCCGAAAATCGGCCACGTGTTCGTCTTTGATACGGCGTTCCATCAGACGATGACACCGGAATCCTACATCTTCCCGGTTCCGTACGAATGGTACACAGAAGATAAGGTCCGCCGCTACGGCGCTCACGGCACCAGCCACCAGTATGTTTCCCAGCGCACCGCGGAATTGATGGGCAAGGACATTGCGGATACCCGCATCATCACCTGCCACTTAGGCAACGGCGCTTCGATCACGGCGGTCAAGGGCGGCAAGTGCGTCAACACGTCGATGGGCTTCACACCGTTAGGCGGCATCATGATGGGCGGCCGCTGCGGCGACATCGATCCATCCGTCATCTGCCATATCATGGATAAGAAGGGCATTTCCCCGAAGGAAATGGACACGATCTTAAATAAGAAATCCGGCATGCTGGGCGTCAGCGGCATTTCCAGCGATGCCCGTGATATTGAAGACGCAGTGAAGCAGGGCAACGAACGCGCTATTCTGACCCAGGCTGTCTATGTCAACCGCGTGATCAATGTGGTCGGCGGCTACGTCATGCAGATGGGCGGCGTCGATGCGATCGCCTTTACGGCCGGCTTAGGTGAAAACGACACGAACCTGCGCCATCAGATCCTCGAGAAGATGGAAGAATGCCTGGGCTTGTCCATCAACTATGAACTCAACGATAAGACCCGCGGCAAGGAAGTCTGCATTTCCAATCCGGAAAGCAAGGTTCAGGTCTATATCGTACCGACCAACGAAGAACTCGTCATCGCCCGCGACACTGTTCGTCTGTTAGGGTTATAAGCATGTTTGAAGGACTGTATTCCGCGCTGGAGCAGTCTGAGGTCATTACACTTTACCGACATATCAATCCGGACTGCGATGCTTTAGGGAGCCAATGGGGGCTTGCCACCTGGTTAAAGCATCGCTTTCCTTTAAAAAGGGTGATTGTGCTCGGACATCAGAAAATGACCAACGGCTTGTTTCCGGACAGCGATGAAATTGACGATGAGACCATTCGGAAGTCGCTGGCGATCGTGCTGGACACGGCAAACGTGCGGCGGATTGACGACGACCGCTGGCAAAGCGCCCGGCAGATTGTCCATCTTGACCATCATCCGCAGATCGAGCATTTCGCCGATCTCGAATATGTCATCGATCACTACGCGGCGACCTGTGAAATTCTTGCGGAATTTTTCAGCAATGTTGATCAGGAACCGCTGGAAGCGGATGTCGCGGAATATCTGTACCGCGGTTTACTGACGGATACGCTGAGCTTCAAGACGAGCAACACAACGGAACATACGCTCGCAATGGCTTCCTATCTGGCTCAGAGCGGCTTGAATATCCCGCAGATCAACCGCGATCTGTTCGACGTTCCGCTTAAAGAATATGAATTTGCCAGCGCGATCCGGGCCGAAGCTCAAATTCTGGATGACCATCTGATGATTTCCGTTATTGATCAGGCCTTTTTAGACCGCTGGTCCTTGACGGCTTCCCAGGCAAAGGATCAAGTTTATCAGTTCGGCGGAATCCGCGAAATTGAGATCTGGGCGATCTTTGCCAAGGATCACGACGATCAGGGAAACACCTGGTGGGCTGGTTCGCTGCGTTCCAAGACGCTGCCGGTCAACGACATCGCGATGAATTACCGCGGCGGCGGGCATAAGAACGCGGCCGGCTGCAAATGTCTGGACGACGCCAGTCTGAACGCGCTGATCGCTGATCTGCGCCGGCGCTTAAAGGAGAATCAAGCATGACCCAATTCCATTTTAACTTTGACCCCAACGCCTTCAACCAATTCAAGACACCGCGCAAACCGAAAATGAAGCCGGGGAAAGCCCATCTGACAGCTCTGGTGATCACGCTGGCGCTGGCCATTCTGATCGACTATGTGACGCTGCCGGCCTGGAATCTGCATAGTGCCTCGACCGTTATGCTCGTGGTCTTTCTGCTTGTCGTCTTTGGAATCAGCGATTTTATGCTGTCCGGCAAGTGGGCGCTGATCCAGAAATGTTGCGTTTTCGGAGCAGGATTTCTGTTTGCCGCAATGCTGCTACTGATGTTTTTGGGCAGCGAGCTGCTCAACGCTGAGAAATACCGCGATCAGATCGCGATTAAAGACGTGTCCGATTTCAGCTCGCAGTTCCAGGCGATCTCGACCGAGCGGATTCCGGTCGTTGATCAGCAGACTGCGGCGTTGTTAGGCGACAAACAGATCGGCAAGCAGGCTGGTCTGGGTTCGCAGTATCAGATCGATCAGACCTACACGCTGATCAGCTCTGATCAGCATTTATACCGTGTATCGCCGCTGGAATACCGGGATTTCATCAAATGGTTCCAGAACAACGGCACTGGAATCCCGGGCTTTATCCAAGTCAATGTGAACGATCCCAACGACGTCGATATGGTCATGCTTCAGGAAGGGATTAAGTATTCCCCGTCGGCCTGGTTCAATCAAAATCTGTTCCGGCACATCCGCTTCCGTTACCGCACAGAGCTGCTTTCCGATTATTCATTTGAGCTGGATGACGAAGGTCATCCGTATTGGGTTGTTTCCGTCGTCGCGCCGGAAATCGGTTACTACGGCGGATTAAGCGCTCAGGGCGTGATCATCGTCGATCCAATGACCGGTGAGATGAACAAATACGCTATGGATGAAATCCCAGCCTGGGTGGATCGTGTCCAGCCGGCGGAGCTGGCATGGAATCAGATTGACAACTGGGGCTATTACGTCCATGGTTTCTTCAACACGCTGTTTGGTCAGAGGGATATGATTCAAACGACCGACGGCTACAATTTCGTCAATATCGACGGGCAGACCTATGTCTTTTCCGGCCTGACTTCCGTCGCGGCGGATCATTCGATCAACGGCTTTGCCTTAATCAATCTGCGCACCAAGGAAGCCAGCTATATCAAAGTCGGCGGCGCTGACGAGGTTTCGGCAATGGCTTCCGCGGAAGGGCAGGTTCAGCATCTGAACTATCGCGCAACCTTCCCGATTTTGTTGAATATCGCGGATGAGCCGACATATTTCATCTCCTTGAAAGATTCCGAAGGGCTGGTCAAAATGTATTCCTTCGTCGACGTTACGGACTACTCCATTGTCGGGATCGGTGAAACGATGCAGACGGCGCATGATGATTATCTGCGGAAGCTGAAAACTGCGAACAAGCAGATCAGCGGTGAAGTGGCGGAAATGAAAACGGTCACGGGAAAGGTGGCGGCGATCGCTTCTGCCGTGCAGGAAGGCACGACGCATTATTATCTCACGCTGGAGAACGACGTGCATCTGTATGTACTCTCTCTGGACATCAGTGCGGAGCTGACACTCACCCAGGCGGGTCAAAACGTCATGATCGAGTATCTGGATACTGTCGGCAACACGGTTGCCGGAAGTCGTTTTGACAATTTGGAAATGGATTACGAATAAGCAAAAACGCCTGAAATAAAGCAAAATTTAAGATTAGTTTCTGTTGAACTCTGAAACGAAAGATGGTATCATATACGAGTACCGGAGGTAATAAGTATGAGTGAATTGTTAAACAAAAAAGCATTAGTAGATACTGTTGCGAATCAGATGGGAATGACAAAGAAAGCGGCAGGCGAAACTGTCGATCTGATCTTTGATGAAATTACTTCAACGCTGAAAGACGGCGGCAAAGTCGATATCAGCGGCTTCGGCAAATTCGAAGTGAAGACAAGAGCTGAAAGAACAGGCATCAATCCTGCAACAAAGGAAAAGATCACCGTGCCTGCGACAAAGGTTCCAGGATTCAAAGCTGCTAAAGCCTTAAAAGACGCTGTAAAATAAGAAGCCTTGCGCTTCTTTTTTTGTGAAAAAGGGTGAATCCGTGCCGAGACTCTCTCAAAGGCTGAAACAAGGATGAAATGAGGAGAGACTGATAATTCAATAAGATCGCTTGATCAACAGGAATTCTGCGTGAAGCAATTCATTCGCCAATTCGGATATTCTATGGTAGAATAACAAAAACTCAAGATCAGCGCAGCAGCAGACTCACATGTTCCTGCCAATTTGGGTTATACTAGAGAATAGAAGGAGTGATGAAGATGGATTGGATCCTTTACTTAGCGGCTTTATTCCTGGTTATGTTCTCTCAGATCAAGGTTCAGGGCGCCTATGCGCGTTACCGGCAGGTGATGACGCTGCGCGGTTATACTGGGGCCCAGGTGGCTCGGCGGATTCTAGACGATCATGGTCTGCAGCATGTTCAGGTCGAACCCGCTCCGGGCGGGGCATTGTCTGATCATTACGATCCGAAAGCGAATGTTGTCCGGCTGTCTGAAGACATCTATGCCAATTCCAGTATCGCTTCTGTGGCGGTGGCGGCGCATGAATGCGGCCATGCGATCCAGCATGCAGAGAATTATGGATTCATCGCTTTGCGCAACTCCATTCTTCCCTTTGCGATGGTATCCAGTCAGCTTTCCTGGCTTGTCTTGATCTTGGGACTGTTGTTCAGCTCCACCGGCCTGTTTTACACCGGCATTCTGATGTTGAGCTGCGTCGCCGTCTTTCAGTTGGTAACGCTGCCGGTAGAACTTGATGCTTCCAAGCGGGCCATGGCGCTGGTCTATGAGGAAGGGTTTGTCGTTCAGGAAGAGCGGAAAGATGTCAAAACGATGTTGAGCGCGGCGGCGTTTACTTATATCGCCTCGTTAATTTCCTCAGTGCTGCAGATCCTGCGGCTGCTTCTGATCTTCAACCGGAATCGGGATTAGATTCGTTACTGCAGCGATGCTCACAGCTTTAAAACAGCTGTGAGTTTTTCTTTATCTTGAGCAGCGGTGTGGTATACTTGAGAAAAAGGAGGCGTTTTTATGAAAGTTTGGCAGCAATATCTTGAGGAGGAAATCAATGCTTTACGCCGGATTGAAAGGACCCAGCAGACTGCGATTGAACAAGCTGCGCGGATTCTGGCCGACTGCACGAAGAACGACGGAATAATCCGGGTTTTCGGCTGCGGTCATTCGCATCTGATCGCAGATGATGTCTTCTATCGTTCTGCCACCTTGGGCAACGTTCAGGCCGTTTTGGAAGAAGCTGTGACCGGAAATACCCAGATAACGAAATCAGGATTTCTGGAAAAGATGGAAGGCTATGCTGAGAAGATCATTGATTACTACCGCTTTGAACCAAACGACGCTGTGATCTGCATTTCCAATTCCGGTAACAATGCCGTCACGCTGGAATTTGCGAAGATCTGTAAGGAAAGGGGCTTTCCGGTCATTGTTCTGACGAATACCGAATATTCCGCAACATTGAAACCAAGACATTCCAGCGGCAAGCATTTGATGGATTTTGGCGACGTTGTGATTTCAAATTGTTCTGCCCTTGGTGATGCCGCGGTGGCGATTGAAGGACTGCCAATGAAGGTGGGATCGACGTCCTCCATACCATTTCTCTTCCTGATCAACGCGATTCTGGCGGAAGCGGTGGATTTGTGCGTGAAGGAAGGCTTTATCCCGGATGTTTATTATAACGGCTCCTTACGGGTTAACAATCCGGCGTTGGGTGAGCATAACTTCGCCATTATCGACAAATATTTCTATCGCATGCGCAATCTGTAAGTTCGCTTTACGACAGATTTATGAATCTGACCAAAAAACGACGATTGTCGGATCGGCGGGACACGGGTATAATAGAATCAGAAAACAGAATCAGGACCGTCGTCCGGAAAGGAAAGATCATGAAAAAAGCGTTGAAAGTTTTTGGCGTTGTCGCTGTGGCAGGAGCCGGGCTCTACGCCTGTAATTATTACAAGCAGTACCGAAAGTTCAAGAAGATGGAAGAACGGATGGAAAAGCTACCGCTGCATAAGCTGCAGGAAGCGGTGAAAGAAAGACGTTCCAATCCGGATACAGTTGTTGTGGAAGTATCCAAGAGGGCAGGGCTGTGGCAGAAACTAATCGCCTGCCTGCATGTTTTAACGGCCTGAAATCTAACGTGGTAAGCAGTATAAGAAAAAGTCCGGATAAACGGACTTTTTAGATTACAGTTAAGAATGGAATAATGCTTGGGTTTCCTATGTCAGCTTGTTATAATTGTAACAAGCAAGGATGAAGGGGAGTCATCTTCACTTTAACAAAGGTATAGAATATGGATTACTTAAAGAGTATTTTTACATGGATTCACTGTGATTTTTATTCTCGGGTTTCATTTCTTATTGGATTGCTACTTGTTTTGATTGCGCCGGGAATAAGCAACTTACTGATCAATCATTTAAATTGGTTCCATCAATGGGACGTTTTCATAATTTTATTGTTTTCTGCTTTTTATGGGTTAACAGACGTCCTCGTCTGTCTTTTGTTAATTCTTAATCCCCAGATGAATGATTTAAATAAGAAGCAGCGAGTCAGCTGTTTAGTCGAATATGCAAGAATCATAAATATTGAGGTCTTGATATCCCAAGCATTTCAGATTCTTTTCGTTTATTATTTTTACATCTCTGGAATGGATTATCGCGATCTTTGGTTTACTCGTAAACGGGATCATCTGTTATTCATTTATCCGCTGGAAGCAGAAACGTATGAGTAAATCTGGGAAATATGATTCATCTACATAGCTTCGCATAATGTATCTTATCCAATTTTTATATTTGGAATAAGCAATTCAATCGTTGTGATATCGAAAATAAACGCCGCAGAGAGAACACTCCCGTCTGCGGCGTCACTGGTTTTATTTCAAATATGATAAATACGATTCGCCATATTCCGGCATCGACACCTCAAAATTCTCGGCCACCGTTGCGCCCAGATTGGCAAACGTATTCGCCAGCGGCAACAAACCGGAACCTTGATGCGATGGCGAGTACAGAATCAAAGGCACCATTTCACGCGTATGATCTGTTCCCGTATGACAAGGATCGTTGCCGTGATCGGCGGTAATGATCACCAGATCCTCTTCCCGCAGTTGTCCCAGGAACGTGGTTAACAGCTGATCATAATCCTCCAATTCCTGCGCATAACCCTGCGGGTTGCGGCGATGTCCCCACTTTGCGTCAAAATCAACCAGATTCACAAAGCACAGGCCGGTGAAATCCTTCTGCGTCAGTTCAATCGTCTGCTCCATACCGTGATGACTGCTTGTCGACTTATACGCTTCCGTAATCCCTTCGCCGTCAAAGATATCTTTAATCTTGCCAACGCTGATCACATCATAACCCTTATCCTTCAGCTCGTTCAACACGGTGCGGCCAAACGGCTTCAATGCCAGGTCATGACGATTGCTGGTACGAGTGAAATGGCCCTTGCCTTCACCGACAAACGGCCGGGCGATGACGCGTCCCACCTTCCATTCATCCTTCATCGTCAGCTCACGCGCAATCTCGCAGCAGCGATACAGTTCTTCTAAGCCGAAGACTTCTTCATGGGCCGCGATTTGCAGCACGGAATCCGCCGATGTATAGACGATCATATCCTTGGTCTTCATGTGATGCTCACCCAGTTCATCCAGAATCTCCGTCCCGCTGGCTGATTTGTTGCCGACAATCTTATAGCCCGTGCGTTTTTCCAACTCGTCGATCAATTCCTGCGGAAATCCGGTGTCCGTAAACGTCTGAAATGGTTTATCAATGTATAAGCCCATCATTTCCCAATGGCCGGTCATAGTGTCCTTGCCGACCGAAGCTTCCAACATTTTTGTGTAATACCCCTGCGGATCACGCTGCGGTTCTACGCCCAGGATTGAATGCAGGTTGCCATAGCCCAGCTTTTCCATTGCCGGCATTGCCAAGCCGCCGACTGTTTTTGCGATATGACCGATCGTATCTGCACCGCGATCCCCATAATGTTCGGCATCCGGCATTTCACCGCAGCCGACAGAATCCATTACAATTGTAAATATCCGTTTATATTTCATCGTCATTTTCTCCTTCTCGATCCATCAATTTTCCAAGCCCTTCATCATAAGCCGTCCGCAGCCGGTTGCGGTCGATATGTGTGTAGATCTGCGTCGTTGTGATATCAGAATGACCTAACAGCTCCTGAACGCTGCGCAGATCTGCGCCCCCTTCCAGCATGTGCGTGGCATAGGTGTGGCGGAGCTTATGCGGCGTGATCGGCTTCTGAATCCCAGCCTGGATACACACTGATTTTATCATACTTTCGATGGAAGCAGTAGTCGTTTTCTTGCCCAGTCGTGTAATAAACAGCCAGGACGTCGGTTTTTTCTGATATAACGGCCGGACGGTGTCGACATATTCGCGTACAATTTTTATCGTCTGCTTTGGCATCGGCACTAACCGCTCCTTATTCCCTTTGCCCCAGATCCGCAGCATCCCCAATTCCAGATCCACCTGATTCATTGTCAGCGCCGCGCATTCGCTGACGCGCAGCCCGCATCCATAGAGAAGCTCGGCAATCGCGTGCCAGCGGATATCCTCCGGGCTATGTCCGAACTGTGCCATGATCTTCTCAATTTCATCCCGCGTGCAGTAGACCGGCAAGGACTGCGTCCGCTGCAGCTGCTCCAGATATTCCGCTGGGTCCAGTTCGTCAAAGCGAAAGGCTAAAAACTGATGGAATCCACGGATTGCGGTGATTGCGTGATTAACAGAAGCGGCGGCGTGATCCCGCGCCAGAACCCGCACATATTCCTCCAGCATCGCCGAATCAATCTGATCGATCCGATCGATTTCTTTCTGCGCAAGAAACTGAAAATACCGGCTGAGATCATTGCGATAGCCGGCAATCGTTTTTTCTGATTTTGGAAACTGAATTGAGATGTAAATCAGATATTGCCGGAAGGCTTCCTCTAGCGTCATATTCTCCCTGCTTTCCAGCTTTATTATACCAGAGTTATTCCATCATGGCGAAAATTTCCATCAAGCGGATGACCAGCGTCGATTTAATCCAGGCGGAAAAGAAGATCAGCAGCAAGGAAACGATCAAAACGTTTAAGCGGCCGTTGATCAGCTGGATCAACGAAAAATCACTGCGGCTGTAGCCCAGACAACGCTGAATCAAGGCATAGGAGATTTCCGTGCTGATCACCGAGACGAGAAACAAGGCGATCAAATCGAACAGAATCTGCGGAATCAGCGTTAACAGGATCCCCAGGACCCCTTTCAACTGATAGGTCAGAACGTATAAAACGCAGGAAAATCCAATCTGGACGCCCTTGGTAAAGACGATAAACCCGATCAGCGGAATCCCGGCCAAGGAGAAGCCGAGAAAAAAGATCGCAAGCATGAATAAAATGTTGGTGACAAACTGACTTGTAAAAAACGACTGCGGTTCTACGCTGGTGATCACCGTCGTCAACAAGTAAGAGGACAAACGCTCAACGTCGGCGCTGCTGATCCAGCGGGAAAGCAGCACGCCGGTAATCATGCCGAAAATTAACAGAATCAATAAGAAGTTGATGGAGTTTTTATGCTTATTGGAAAAATTCTTCAACTGGGGTTGTATTGTTTTCATGATTCCCTCCTGGTATCAATGTATGACAGCCAGGAAAGATTAGACTTATTTCTTATGCTTGTCAGCCGCTGTTTTTTTGATCAGCGCGGCGGCGGTTGTCAGCTTGCCGCCTAAAGTAAGCTGTTGATTCAGCTGACTGATGAGATCGAGCGTTGCGCAGGCCGGATCGACGGGCGGCGCTTCAAACAGATTCATCTGGATTTTTTGATCATGAATGCTGCTGAGCGAACCGACGCCGATACCTAAATGACGCATTGGCTGATCTTCATAGTTTTCATCGAACAGCTCCATCGCCAGCTCAAACAAGTCTTCGCTGCGGTACACCGGATGATCCAGCTTCCGCGAACGGACGTTAGTGTTAAAGTCGAAATAGCGGATGGAAATGGAAACGATCGTCCCCATTTTATCTTCTTCGATCATGCGTTCGCTGAGCTTATTCGCCAGCTTGCGAAACAGTGTCCGCACTTCTTCTTCAGTCGAGAAATCATAATTCAGCGTTGTTGACTGGCTCATCGACTTGATTTCAGCATCGCTGATAATTTCGCGGTCATCCTCGCCATTTGCCCGCTGAATGTAGGTCATCGTATTTTTTCCCAGCAGCGGCCGCAGCTGTTCTGGATCGGCCGCAGCCAGATCGCCGATCGTCTTAATGCCTAATGCTTTCATCTGCGGCGCGGTTTTCTTGCCGATTCCGCGCATGTCTTCAATCGGCAGCGGCCACAGCTTCACCGGAACCTCCTGTTTCCGCAGGACGGTGATCCCCATCGGTTTTTTCATGTCGCTGGCCATTTTGGCCAGAAATTTATTCGGGGCGACGCCGATGGAGCATTTTAAATGCAGATCGCTCAGCAATTCCTGCTGCAGCTGCCACGCTAAATCCAACGGCCGCGGAAAACGATGAATTGCCTGACTCATATCGGCATAGCATTCGTCAATGCTGGCCTGTTCAACACGGTCAGTGTACTTCTTTACATAGGAGATGAACTGTTCGGAAAGCTGCTCATAATAGCCATGATGCCCTTTCACAACAACTAACTGCGGGCATAATTTCAAGGCTTCGTTAATCGGCATTGCCGAGTGAACGCCGAACTGCCGGGCTTCATAGGAGGCGGTGGACACGACGCTGCGTTTGGTCAGACCGCTGACGACGACCGGTTTTCCTTCCAGCGAGGGGTCAAGCAAAATTTCCGCGCTGGCAAAAAAAGCATTTAAATCAATATGATAAATAACCCGGCCCACGCGGCGTTCCCCCTTTCTTTCTTTTATATTGAACAGATTTGTTGATTGCTTCTTCAGAAACCAATCCTGTTTCAAGTCAAATATTCCGGTTCACCGCAGGATTCAAGCAGATGGCCCAGCTTTGCTTTTAACCTATCGTGATTTATTATAGCACGGACTTGAACAACATTCATCTTTCAGGCCAGAAAAAACGGAAGATTTCTCCTCCGTGCAAAGATGATCATGTTATCCAATTTTAGCGTAGCTGCCGGTATTGTTCTTCAGCCGATGCTCCAGCCGCAGCTTATCGGCGATCATGGCAATAAATTCTGAATTGGTCGGCTTGGCTTTGGAAGCACTGATCGTATAGGCAAAGATTTCGTCAATCGCGTCAATGTTGCCGCGGTTCCAGGCGACTTCGATCGCATGCCGGATCGCCCGTTCCACGCGGGAGCTGGTCGTCATATAGCGGCGGGCAATTTCCGGGTAGAGCACCTTGGTGATCTGACCGAGGTAATCGACATTTAAGTAAGTTTCCAGAATCGCAGTGCGCAGGTACATATATCCTTTGATATGCGCAGGAATACCGATTTCATGTAAGATCTCCGTGATCTCCCGTTCCAGCTGCAGGCGCATCATTCGTTCATCATCCTGATTTTCATTGGCGTTGGCCGGCGCAGTGGATGGGGTTGGAGCAGAGACTTTCTGATAGCTGCAGACCTGAGCGATTTTCTCGCTGACCGTCTTGGGATCCACCGGTTTCATCAGAAAATAATCGACCTGATATTTCTGCATTTCCGTCACCATAAAGTCGTTGATAAAGCTGGATGTACATAAAATTTTTCCTATCCGGATCCCCTCCCGGCTCAATGTACTGAGGACTTCCATCCCGTCGAGTTTAGGCATAATGCAGTCAAGGACAAGAACGTCAGGATGGCTCATCCTTATCCGTTCCAGACACTCCTGACCATCTTTGCAGCTGGGTAAAAGCAGCCAATCGTTTTTCTTCCGCAGTTCCTGTTCCATTTGTTCTCTGATCTCGCTGTTGGGTTCACACAACAGGATTCTGATCTGTTTCATCTTGTTCACTCCTCTGTTCGATGTTTCCATTTTATGGAATTTGAACTGAAAAAGAAGTCGAAACAGGTCGAAGTCCATGGAAAAGTTTCTGCTTTTTTGCCTGTTTTTGAACTCAAGCCAAAAGAAATGCCTGAATTTCAGGCATTTCCTTAGTTTGTGTCTGTTAATCGTGCCGGGCTTCCTCCAACATCCAGTCGATGTAAATCCCATAACCGCTGTCGGGCTGGCTGGTAACCATATGCGTTACCGCGCCGATAAGTTTCCCATTTTGAAGAATTGGCGATCCGCTCATTCCCTGAATAATGCCGCCGGTTTGGTTGAGCAGTGCTGAATCGGTAACTTGAAAGCGGATTCCTTTCACGGCCTGACCGTTCTGTTTGCGCACCTCGGTAATCTGGATTGCGTAGCGCTTTGGCGTCGTTCCCAGCACGACGGTATAAATTTCCGCCGGGCCCACGGTAACTTCTTCGCGCGAAGCGACAGTTACGCTCTGCGCGGCGGAAGGCAGTGTCTGGACTTTGCCGTACAAGCCATAGATCGTGTTTTTCCTGACCGTACCAATAGGAACCAGACTCTCCGACTGACAGATTTTCTCACCGGGATTTCCGGAGGTTGAGCGCCGGACGGAAACGACGGTCGCTTCAAAGATCTGTCCCATTGTGACATCGGCAGGCCGGCTTTGCCCTTCCTCCGCGATTTCATGCCCCAGAGCAGCGAAGGTTTTGGTCACCGGATCATAATACGTCATTGTCCCGACACCCTTGATCTTATCCTTCACATACAATCCCGTCTTGAATACCTTTTCTGCTTCCAGATAACAGACAAACAATGAAGCCGCTTCCCGCTGCCCATTGCGGATGACGGTCACCGGAACCTGATTCCGCTCTTTCTGCAACGTTTTCAGATTCGCAAACAGTTCCTCCAGTGTCGACACGGTCCGGCCATTGGATTCAATAATCCGGTCCCCTACCTGTACTGTCCCTTCCTTCGCTGCCGACAGCGTTTCCCCATTGACTTGGAAATCATACATACCGCTGACATAAACGCCTTCGTAATTGACTGTGATCGCAATCGTATCGCCGCCCAGAATGACGGTTTTCTCCTGGGCCTGAACGGGTAAAAGCGTTAACGTCAATAGGAAGGCCGTCAAACCGAAAATTCTTTTCATGGCCTCACCTCGCAGTACTGATAGTATGGCGCTTCCAGGCTTCAACTATATCCAGAAAATCTTACCAAGGCTTTGTTTCAACTGGGAAAACGGCGCATATAATCGCTGGAATAAGACGAGGAATTTATTTAACTTTAAAATATTGGTTCTATAAATTTTGGTGTTGGTAGAAACCAACGCCTTTTTTTCTTGAGCATAAAAAAAAAGAGACATAGGTAAGAATTTCCGTTACAATAAAATCACCACAAATTACAGAAAGGAAATCTCACTATGTCCATTACTCATTCTATCGTATCTGTTCTCAATTTAAAAGACCCTCATCTTCATTTC